>JBAWXP010000065.1:0-5875 GCA_037143995.1 Actinomycetota bacterium | reverse complement strand
CGGACTCGTTACTCTCGTCCGCTAGCCAACCTGTCGGACTCGTTACTCTCGTCCGAACCTCAGCCAGACGAGATAGAGCGCCCCGCCCATACCGACCAAGAGGCCGACCAGGGTGAAGTACTTGGTGTGGAGGAAGTGGTCTGCTGCCCAGCCGACCCCGCCCCAGAAGAGCAGCCCTGATACGAGATAGCCGAAGATCGACCAGAGCGCATTCTCTTCGCGGCGGTTAGTTGGTTCTTGGGTCATGAGGTAATGGTAGATGAGTTTTCAACTTTAGATAACTAGCGATTTCTCCGCCTAACCAGGCAAAGGTGAGAGCGATAGCGCTCACACCAAAGCTGGTGCGATCGATTGAGGTGCGCGATGTGTACTTAGTGAGCGCCCATAGGAATGCGCCCAACAGCAAGAACTTGGCGAAGTACGAGAACATCGCAAGTGCCATTGTGCTCATGGGATCGAGATTGCGGGAAATTTTTGAGATAAAGATATGAACGAGAAAATAGATGAGCACAACAGCTTGCGCAAGAAGTGCGCCACTGAGCCCTGAGAATCCTTTGAGAAATCCGAAAGTTCCGATTGCAATAATGCCGACGATAAATGTTGGAACTAGCGCACCCCGCAAAAGTTGCTCTTCGTTACTTGTTTGCTGTGTCATATGCCTGAACGCCATTTCTTGAGAAGAAGATTGTGAAAGCAAGCATGAGGCCTGCAGTGATTGCTGCGGCCCACAATGGAGCAAAAGCCGAGACAACGACAGGGAAGGCAATCGTTGCTGTCCATAAATACATAATCAGTGTTGTCCGAAGGTGAGTATTACCTGCGCGAAGAATTCTGTGATGCATATGCTCTTTATCTGAACTAAAGGGAGATTGGCCAGCGCGCAGGCGTCTGAAAATCGCTGAGAATAAATCAATAAGTGGAATGGCAAGAACTGCCAAGGGCAGCATCAGTGGAAGCAGAGTTGGCCCAAGTTTTTCAGCAGAGATTGCATTGGGATCAATCTGGCCAGTCAGCGTGATGGCAGATGCTGCAAGTAAGAGACCTAAGAACATCGAGCCTGAGTCGCCCATAAAGATCTTGGCTGGGTGGGCGTTATGTGGCAAGAAGCCGATACAGACACCGATAATTACCGCGGTAATCAGTGATGGTGCACCTGCGCGATTGAAGCCATAAATCACCGCTAATAGATAGGCAAATGCAAAGAACGCTGCCCCTGAGATAGCAACGATGCCGGCTGCTAATCCATCGAGTCCATCAATAAAGTTCACTGCGTTAATTGTGACGAGCACAATCATGACTGTGACAAGTTGGCCGATACTTGGCGGAAGAGTGATTACACCATTGATTGGTAGCCAGAGAACTTGAATACCAAAGAGCAGCAAGATTCCTGCTGCAAGTGCTTGTCCAGCAAGTTTTGTCAGAGCATCGAGTTCAAATCGATCATCAACGAGCCCCATTGCAACCAAAAGCGTTGCTGCAAGAAAAATACCAAGTGATTCGCGACCAAAAGATTTTCCAACAAGGGATAAGTGATTGACGATGGCAAAGGTGAGCGCCATCGAAATCCACATCGCAAGGCCTCCCCAACGCGGCGTCGGAGTCGTGTGAATATCGCGGGTACGAATCTGCGCAACTGCGCCGAACTTCAGCGCCCATTTACGTACAAATGGAGTCACGAGATAGCAGAGCGCTGCCGCCAAGAGCAGGGTGACTAAGTACTCGCGCATCTAAGAGATGTCTTCCTTACGCCTGATAAATAGGAAAACGTGCAGTGAGTTCGTGAACCTCAGATTTGATTGCAGCATGTTTGCTTGCATCATCAGTCTTAATTGCACGAGCAATCAGAGATGCGATGGTGCTCATCTCAGGAACGCCCATCCCTTGCGTAGTAGTCGCAGGAGTTCCAACGCGAATACCTGAAGTCACAGAAGGTGCTTCTGGATCATAAGGAATTGAGTTCTTATTGAGAACAATTCCTGCAGCGCCACAACGTTCATCTGCAACTTTGCCATTAACGCCAGTTGAGCGAATATCAATGAGAGCAAGGTGTGTTTGCGTTCCACCAGAAACTGCGCGCATACCTTCGGTTTCAAGAGCTGCTGCAAGTGTCTGTGCATTGACGATGACATCCTTTGCATACTTTTGATATGCGGGAGTTGCACACTCAGCGAGAGCAACAGCCTTTCCGGCAACTGCAGACATAATTGGTCCGCCCTGCATTCCGGGGAATACCGCTTTATCAATCGCTGCTGCATGTTCTGCCTTAGACAAGATCATGCCACCGCGTGGGCCACGTAAAACCTTATGTGTTGTGAAGGAGACGACATCTGCATATGGAACTGGTGAAGGAATTGCTTTACCGGCAACTAGTCCGATGAAGTGCGCCGCATCGACCCACATAATTGCGCCGACTTCGTCGCAGATAGCACGTACCTTTTCAAAATCAATCAGTGACGGGTAGGCAGTTGCACCCGAACAGATCATCTTTGGCTTATTAGCGATAGCAAGATCGCGAAGCTCGTCGTAATCAATGAGCTCATCTTCCTGGCGTACACCGTAAGAGACAACATTGAACCATTTACCTGAAAAGTTAACCTTCGATCCATGTGTTAGGTGGCCACCATGTGGAAGCGACATTGCAAGGACGGTATCCCCTGGCTTGGTAAATGCTTGATACACAGCAACGTTCGCACTTGCGCCAGAATGCGGTTGGACATTTGCATGTTCTGCGCCAAAGAGTGACTTTGCGCGATCAATTGCAATAATTTCTGCTTTATCAACTTCTTCACATCCGCCGTAGTAACGCTTTCCTGGATAACCTTCAGCATATTTATTGGAGAGCGTTGAACCCATCGTGGCAAGAACTGCACGCGATGTGAAGTTTTCCGATGCAATCAGCTGGAGATTTGTCTGTTGACGCTTGAGTTCTGAGAGCAAGACCGCTGCAATATCTGGATCTTGCTGTGAGAGAAGGTTGAAATCTGGGCCATAGAAAGTTTCGGACATGGCGTCAGCCTAATAGTTAGGCCATTGAAATGTCGGGTGTGACCTTTTCCATCTCACGCACTGAAATGGCGCCTTCACGGATTATGCGCACGCCTCCGGCATCAGCCTCGATAATTGTTGAGCGTGGCCCATCTTTCAGCGCCCCACCATCAAAGACCACTGCAACATCCCACTCTTTCAGCTGTGTTCGGTCGATCTTGAGCATTGGTTCTGCGCCAGCAGGTGACGCGCTTGCAACGGCGAGTGGTCCCGACTCTTTCAAGAGCGCACGAACAAATCTAGATTTTGGAACACGGACGTTAAACCAGTCAAGGGCTTTATCATCGCCAAGATCCCAATTGAGAACTGAACTTGGTCTCAAAGTGACAGATAAAAGTCCTGGCCAAAATTGGTTACAGAGAAGTTGTGTTTGACCAGACACATCGCGAGAAATGCCTTTGACGGTCTGCAAACTATGCGCAAGTACCTGCGCAACCACTCCAGTTTCATCACCACGAAGTACGTGCATCGCGCGCACTGCAAATGGTGAGAATGCATCTGCGAGATAGACATATCCATGTTCGACTGGAGCAACAATGACCTTACCTTCGCGAATTTCTTTGAGGGCACGAGAGACATGTTTCTTCTGTTCGCCGAGTTTGAGATCAACGCGTGGTGCCATCGTTATCTCCTCACTGCAGTAGTAAATCGTGGGCGTCCGGCTAAATCGGGATGCAGAAGAATATCCATGAAATCATCGTTAAGTACATCCGCAATCGCAACTCCTTGCGATTCATGATGTTCTATTGCAAGAAACCCTCCAGTTTTAAGGAGTCGGCTTGCTGCAGAGATAAAGAGGCGTGGAACTTTCATTCCATCCGCCCCACCAAATAACGCAATAGCTGGCTCGTGCTCTGCAACATCTTTGGGAAGTGCTTGCGAGTCAGGAACATAGGGAGGGTTGGCAATCACTACGTCGCACTGAACGTCAACGAGCGCAGTTGCGACATCACTTTCAAGAATTCGAACTTTCTCATCAATAAATGAAACATTCTCTTTCAGCCAGACAATTGCCTCGGGGCTCTTCTCCACTGCAATGACATGAGTCTGCGGTGCCTCTGTTGCAATCGCTAGTGCGAGTGCTCCAGAACCAGAACCAAGATCGACAACACTTACTGCGCCACTTAACTTTTCAATGTGAGCAAGGACCGCTTCGACAAGTAATTCACTTTCAGGTCTTGGCACTAATACACCCGGGCCAACTTTTAACTCAAGATGGCGAAAGTAAGCAATACCTGTCAGGTACTGAAGAGGTTCGTGGGCGCACCTGCGGTCCAGTAATTTCCAGAAGGTCTCTTCAACAACTGCCATATCTCCAATTGCTGACAGCGCATTTTCTACAGTGAGTGGATTATGTAAATCCATCCGCGATATTCCAAGAGTGTGCGCAAGCAGATGCTCCGCTTCAACTTCGGCGAAACCTGCCTTAGATAGCTGTTCTTTCCCGCCTCGTAAAAATTCTTTAAAGGTGAGTTCCATATACGCGCCTTAGTTCGTTGATGAAAGCTTTGCGGCACGGTCTGCATCGAGAAGCGCTTGAACAACTTCATCGAGCTCGCCATTGAGAACTGCATCTAAGTTATTGGCCTTGTAATTGACACGGTGATCACTCAAACGGTTTTCAGGATAGTTATATGTACGGATTCGCTCTGATCGATCGACTGTACGTACTTGGCTCTTACGTTCTGCCATCGCAACGGCCTCTGCCTTCTCTTGAGCATCAGCGAGCAAACGTGCACGCAGAATACGTAGGGCAGATTCCTTATTTTGCAGCTGTGACTTCTCGTTCTGACAAGAAACAACGATTCCTGTTGGAACGTGGGTTAATCGCACTGCAGAGTCGGTGGTGTTAACTGATTGCCCACCAGGACCTGATGAGCGATAGACATCGACGCGAACATCGTTCATATTGAGCTCGACATCTACTTCTTCAGCTTCCGGAAGTACAAGTACACCTGCAGCTGATGTATGAATACGTCCTTGGCTTTCAGTTTCAGGAACGCGCTGCACACGGTGCACGCCACCTTCAAATTTAAGTCGTGCATACGGAGTTGTGCCAGGTTCTGGAGTTCCCTTTGACTTAACAGCCATCGAAATATCTTTATAACCACCGAGTTCGGATTCAGTCATATCGATGATTTCGATTTTCCAGCCGCGCTTTTCTGCATAGCGCTGATACATGCGCACTAAATCGCCAGCAAAGAGTGCGGATTCATCTCCACCTGCACCAGCTTTTACTTCAATAATCACATCGCGATCGTCGTTGGGATCGCGTGGAAGAAGTAACTCTTCCAACTTATCTGCCGCAGCCTCTACTGCAACTTCCATCGCGGGAATTTCAGATGCGAAAGATGCATCCTCGGCAGCCATCTCTTTCGCAGCTTCTAAATCATCTGCGGCGCTTTTCCATGCATTAAATCCTGCAACAACAGGACCGAGTTGGGCGTAGCGGCGACCAAGCTTGCGCGCATTGCCTTGATCTTCGTGGATAGAAGGATCAGCCATCTTCAACTCAAGCTCTTGATATTCGCGCACCATCTCATGAGCGGATGCAAAGCGATCGTTGGCCATATGACTTCATCCCTTCTTTACTAGTTGCTGCATTCACTTATATTGCGGAGAAATAAAAAGACCGCGCCGCAACCTTTAGGCTGCGATGCGGTCTCGTTAGAAAGCTAGTTAGCTGCTTTTTTTCCAAATCGCTCTTCGAACTTAGCGACGCGTCCACCTGTATCGAGAATTCGCTGCTTACCTGTGTAGAACGGGTGGCAGACTGAACAGACTTCAACATAGATTGAACCGCTTGCAACTGTTGAGCGGGTAACAAACT
>JBAWXP010000064.1:0-5879 GCA_037143995.1 Actinomycetota bacterium | reverse complement strand
GTCCAGCCAATGGTCCGACTGAATAGGAAAGTAATTCGATACCGGCAAGGCGACCGCGAAGTTCGTCGGGGATTGTTTGGTTCCAAATCGTCTGGCGAAAGAGGGCGCTAATTTGATCTGACCCTCCAGCAATTGCCAGACAGATAAGAACCAAGATCAAAGAGTGGGTCAAGCCTGAAAGTGCGATGGCTGCCCCCCAACCAATTGCCGCCGCAATGATCGCCCGGCCATGGAATCGGTATGTCTTGGTCCATCCACTAGTCAGAGTGACGGCGATGGCACCTGCAATTCCGGCGGCATAGAAAAGTCCGAGAGCCCACGGTGCATGTAAGAGGTCGGCCCAGAATGGAAAGAGCGCATTAGGCATTGCAAAGAACATCGCAGCGAGATCGATGATGTATGTCGCTAATAAATCTTGGCGGCTGAAGGCATAGCGCACACCCTCCAATAACGCTGCCAGAGATGGCTTATCAGCCTCTGATGAAGGCAGCACACTTCGCATCTGTGCAAGGAAGATGAGTGAAATTAAGTAGGTAACAATGTCGAATACATATCCGACGCTAATTGAGAATGTGGAGAAGATAATTCCGCCAAGAGTTGGCCCCAGGATAAAACCTAACTGCCAACGAAGAGTCAGAAGGTTGGATGCACTGGGGAGATCTTCATGGCTGACAAGGCGGGGCAAGATCGCACCCATCGATGGACGTTGCAGACCATCGACAACTGCGAAGAGGGCTGCGGCGAGATAGATGACAAAGGTCTTGGGGTCAGGCAGTACCGAGTTGGCGAACAACCCCAGAACGATGACGAGTGCACCGAGCTCGGTAGCCCAGATCATCTTCTTGCGATCGACTGAGTCAGCCAATACTCCGCCGTAGAGTCCAAAGATAATCAGCGGAACGATTTCAATAACGCCCAAGACACCTACCGCTAGGTATGAGTGGGTAATTTCTTTGAGCTGAAAAGGCAAGGCAACATAGGTAATCATCGATCCGAGATAAGAAATCAGCCCCGCAGTCCAGAGATTGCGGAAATCCTTATACTTTTTGAGCGGAGTCAGGTCGATTGCAAACTTTGCCATCGGAGAAGACTAGTGAAAGGTCTCTCTTTCAGTGGGAAATCTTCCCCCTCGAACTTCCTCCGCGAATTCTTGGGTGGCATCGAAGAGTTCCTTGCGCAGATTGCGATAGGCCTTGGCAAGCTTTGGGGGGTTGGCGGTAAATCCAGCCATATCTGTCCAGACAAGTACTTGGGCATCGCAGGTACTACCGGCGCCGATTCCGATCGTTGGAATTGAAAGTGCTGCGGTAATTCGGGCGGCAAGTTCGGCCGGAACTAATTCAAGGACGATGGCAAAGGCCCCCGCTTTTTCCAGAGCGAGCGCTGCATCGAAAATTGCATCGCCATCGGTGCGACCCTGCACCCGATAGCCACCTAATTGGTGAAGTGATTGTGGGGTAAGGCCCAAGTGGCCCATCACAGGAATTCCGACTGACGTTAACTTTTCAATCGTTGCGATATGTGCGCCTTCAAGTTTGACTGCCATCGCACCAGCTTCTTTAAAGAAACGAGTCGATGTTGCAAGTGCATGTTCTGTAGATGCTTCATAGGAACCAAAGGGCAGGTCTGCCACAACAAGTGCGCGGCTTGATCCGCGGACAACTGCGCGAGTCAGCGGAATCAAATCATCGACGGTGACAGGGATGGTGTTCTCTTCACCCAAGAAATTATTTCCTGCGCTATCGCCGACCAGAAGGACCGGGATACCTGCCTCATCAAAGATCGATGCAGTCATCTGTTCATAGCTGGTCAGCATCGCCCATTTTTCACCGCGCTCTTTTGCAGCGCGTAGGTCGAGGATGCTCACGCGACGATGCGAGGCACCGCCATACAGGGTCGTTGATGTACTCATTTTTTCTTCTCCTGCCTCGAAGCCTCATGCGAGGTCCCCGGGTCGACACCAATCGTACTCCCGATACTCTTGAACTATGAAGTTGCGTTTGGCGCTGGCTCAAGTGAACCCAACGGTCGGAGACCTTGTGGGGAATGCTGCGTTGGTTAAGAAATCCGTCGATCAAGCAGTTGCTGCAGGTGCGCATATCGCGATATTTCCTGAGATGGTTCTGACCGGATATCCCGTTGAAGATTTAGCGCTACGCCCCTCATTTCAGCTCGCAAGTAAAGCTGCGATTGCATCCCTTGCGGCGCAATTAGATAAGAAGATCGTTTCTATCGTTGGGTACTTAGATCAAGTTGATGGCAAGCCACAGAATATGGTGGCGGTTATTGCAGGGGGCGAAATCAGAGCGCGCTATGCCAAGTGCCACCTGCCGAATTACGGCGTCTTCGATGAATTCCGCAATTTTGTAGCAGGAGATTCAACCTTGGTTGTTCGCATCCACGGCGTCGATGTCGGAATCGCGATCTGTGAAGACCTCTGGATTGACGGTGGCATCACCAGCCAATTAGCTGCCCGAACACCGGGACTTGTCATTGTTCCCAACGGTTCACCTTATGAACGTAATAAAGATGACGTGCGCCTTGCCCTTGTCGCCAAACGCGCTCGCGAGGCTAAGGCCCCACTTGCCTATGTCAATATGACAGGTGGCCAAGATGATTTAGTTTTCGATGGCGACAGCATTGTTGTTGCAGCCGATGGTTCTGTGATTGCACGAGCTCCGCAATTTGAAGATGGCGTCATGGTTGTTGATGTCGATGTAGCGGCCGGTACATCGAAACCTGACCTGATTATTTCTGAAGGCACAGTTGAGATTGCACAACCACTTGTTCCGGGGATTGCGCATCGCCTAGGCGATGAAGAAGAAATGTGGAACGCCATTGTTGTAGGTCTTCGTGACTATGTTGCTAAGAATGGATTTACATCTGTATTAGTGGGACTCTCTGGTGGCATCGATTCAGCGCTGGTTGCAGCCCTCGCCATCGACGCCCTTGGACCTGCATCTGTTCACGCTGTCGGTATGCCAAGTAAATATTCATCCGAGCACTCCATTTCAGATGCGCACGATATGGCTGCCAAGACGGGCATTGGTTTTCGCATCATCGAGATTCAGGCAATGGTCGATTCCTTTGGCGCCGAAGTAGAACTGACTGGCCTTGCTGCAGAGAACCTGCAGGCACGCGTTCGCGGAACAACTCTGATGGGCCTTTCCAATCAATATGGCCATCTTGTTCTTGCCACCGGAAATAAATCAGAGCTGGCATGCGGATATTCGACTTTGTATGGCGATGCCGTCGGAGGATATGCACCGATTAAAGATATTTATAAGACAGATGTCTGGGCGTTATCTCGTTGGCGCAACAAGGTAGCTCAAGAAGCTGGGGAAGTCCCACCAATTCCAGAAAATTCAATCACCAAAGAGCCATCTGCAGAGCTACGTCCTGATCAAAAAGATTCTGATTCACTTCCCGAGTACGAGATTCTCGACAAGGTTTTGAAAGCCTATGTCGATGATGATTTAGGTCGGGATGCTTTGATTTCAGCAGGTTTTGATAAGGAGCTTGTGATGCGCGTTATCGCTATGGTCGATAAGGCTGAATACAAGCGGCGCCAATATCCACCTGGCACCAAGGTCTCTAAGCGTGCATTCGGTAAGGATCGACGCCTTCCGATGACATCTAAGTGGCGCGAACTCTAATTTTGTAACACTGCCGTAACGTCGCTTTGGCACGATGGCCCACATGTCCCCAGCCGATAACATCAGCAAGCAGCAAGAGTTTGTTCTTCGCACAATCGAAGAACGCGATATCCGTTTTATTCGTCTCTGGTTTACCGACATTCTGGGAACTTTAAAATCTGTTGCTATCGCACCTGCCGAACTCGAGAATGCATTTGATGAAGGAATTGGATTCGACGGTTCTGCAATTGAAGGATTTGCGCGCGAATCTGAATCCGATATGTTGGCAAAGCCCGATCCTGCAACATTTACCATCCTGCCATGGCGCGCTGAAGCACAAGGGGCTGCACGTATCTTCTGCGATATTACTCTGCCAAGTGGTGAAGCATCTCCTGCAGATCCACGCAATGTTCTGCGTCGCACATTAGATAAGGCTGCAAAGATGGGATACACCTGTTACACCCATCCTGAAATTGAATTCTTCCTCTTTAAATCACAACCAGAAAAAGGCGAACAACCGGTTCCAGTTGATCAAGGTGGGTACTTCGATCACACGCCAGCTGTTGTGGGCCACGACTTCCGTCGCCAAGCAATTACTCTGCTTGAAGCAATGGGTGTATCTGTTGAATTTAGCCATCATGAAGGCGCACCTGGACAACAAGAGATTGATCTTCGTTATGCAGATGCTTTAAGCACTGCAGATAACATCATGACCTTCCGCCATGTCATTAAGGAAGTCGCACTCAACCAAGGTTTCTACGCATCCTTTATGCCAAAGCCCTTCACCGATCACCCAGGTTCTGGAATGCATACCCACGTATCTCTCTTTGAAGGTGAGAAGAATGCTTTCTATGATTCCAACGCAGAACTCAATCTCTCACCAGTCGGTCGCCAATTTATTGCAGGCATCTTGAAGCATGCTGCGGAAATCACTGCCGTCACTAATCAATGGGTCAACTCTTATAAGCGCCTGCAAGGTGGAGGAGAAGCGCCTTCAACTATTTCGTGGGGCCACAATGATCGCGGCGCACTTGTACGAATTCCTATGTATAAGCCCAATAAAGAGAATTCAACGCGCATCGAATTCCGTTCACCGGATTCTGCATGTAATCCATATCTTGCTTATGCGGTGATGCTTGCTGCGGGCCTTAAGGGAATTGAGAAGAAGTACGTACTCGAGCCATCGTCTGATACTCAATTGCTCCCATCCAACCTGGAAGAAGCAATCCTTGTGATGGAGAAGAGCGATCTCGTTCGCGAAACTTTAGGTGAGCACGTCTTCGATTACTTCCTTCGTAATAAGCGCTCAGAGTGGCAGGACTATCGCCGCCAGGTCAGCGCCTACGAATTAGATCGATATTTACCAGTCTTGTAACCACTCATTTCTGCAGCCTGTAGGTACCCTAAATACATGGCTAAAGAGATAAACGCATCAACAATTCGTCGCTACAACCTCATTGCAGGTGTATTCCACCTTGCACAAATGATCGTAGTTCTGGTCCTTGCTAATGATTTTTCCCTTCCAATTGTGGCTCGCTATATGGCAGGCCCTCCAGGAAGCACATTTGCCGAACCTGTCACACTACTGAACACTCCAGTTGGTCTTGCTGTTGCAATCTTCTTAGGACTCTCTGCCTTCTTCCACTTCCTTGTCATTAGCCCCACATTCTTTGCGCGTTACAGCGCAGGACTTGCCGCTCACCGCAATTATTTCCGCTGGGTCGAATACTCAATTTCATCGTCAGTAATGATTGTTCTGATTGCTCAGATTTGTGGAATTGCAGATGTCGCAGCAATTGTTGCGATCTTCGGTGTTAATGCATCGATGATCCTCTTTGGCTGGCTGCAAGAGAAGTATGAAGAACCAGGCAATGGTGGATGGGTTCCATTTATCTTCGGATGTATTGCAGGGATTGTTCCGTGGCTAGCTCTGGTCTTCTATGTATTTGCCATTGGTGGACCTGGAGATACAAAGGCTCCAGCATTTGTCTATGGAATCGTGATCTCACTCTTCGTACTCTTTAATACATTTGCAGTAGTTCAGTACCTTCAATATAAGAAGGTCGGCAAATGGTCTGAATATTTGCGCGGAGAAAAGACCTACATCACGCTTTCGTTGGTCGCTAAATCAGCGTTGGCTTGGCAGATATTTGCCTCCACCTTGATTCAGTAACCCATTACGCGTTATCCTTAACGCCTTATGAAGCTCCGCGGACTCCTCCTTATCCGCCGTAGCGAGGCCTA
>JBAWXP010000063.1:0-6027 GCA_037143995.1 Actinomycetota bacterium | reverse complement strand
GGGTTCCCCAGTGGGATCTCCAGAAACAGTCTTTCGAAAAGCGTCGGCTGCCTTTTTGCCACCCAGTGCGCCGAGTAACTTGTTCACGCATCAATTCTAGATAGTTATGTAGCGCTTGCAAAACTCATATACGAGTTGATAGTCCCGCTGCAAACTCAAGAATGACAAGAGCTGCTAATCGCACAGTGCGTTCATCTGCGGTGTCGATTGTTGAATCAATTTCTGTGATATCAATTGCTTTCACAGAGTGCGAGCTTCCGGCAAGAAAGGCCAGTTGACGCATTTCATCAGCGCTAATTCCACCCGGAGCTGCTGCAGGACATGCGGGAACGACTGCTCTATCGCAGACATCCATATCGAAGTCGACGTAGACATTTTCTCCAGCTATCGAGAGTGCGTGCGCCCATACCTGAGCAAGATCTGCGCCTCGCAACGCACTTCGCGGGATGACGGTGATTCCATACTCAATGGCACGCTTGGCATACTCTGGCGAGTTGGAGAAATCCGCAATTCCAATCTGCACAACTTTCTTCCCACTTAAGCCTGCTTCAATAAGTCTGCGCACAGGTGAGCCATTACTAATGCCATCTCGAAGGTCATAGTGGGCATCAAGTGTGATGAGCCCGGTTGCACCTGATGCTGTGAAAGCAGAATAGGTCACTGAGTTATCACCGCCTAGTGCGATGAAATTTCTTGCCTTCATTGCAATCTGCGCAATCTCTTGAACACATGCATTCTCATCAATATCTGGACTCGTCACGTCGCCAGCATCGTGAAGACGAAGATTGCTGAGATCAACTCCTGGCGATGCATGTGCCAATGAGTACCGTGCTAACGCTGAACGAATTGCCGCCGGTGTGGTGTGTGCTCCCGATGGAGAAATACTTGTCTGAGAAGCAGGCACTCCAAGCAATGCAAGATCAGAGCCGTCTGCGTTATCACGCGAGAAAAGTGATGCAGCCCGGGGCCACAGCGGATCATGAGGCAGAAGCATGTCGCAAGGGTAGTGGCTACTTCATACCAGCAGATATGTTGACTGCAGATATATAGTGCTCAAATGATGTCAGGACCACGTCCAGTAAGAGCTCCTCGCGGCACAACAAAGACTGCACACGGTTGGGGCCAAGAAGCTGCGCTGCGAATGTTGCAGAACAACCTCGATCCTGAAGTCGCAGAACATCCAGATAAATTGATTGTCTACGGTGGAACTGGAAAGGCCGCACGTAACTGGGACTCATTCGATGCACTTGTTAAAACCTTAACTAATCTAAAAAATGACGAGACGATGCTGGTGCAATCGGGAAAACCAGTAGGCGTATTTCAGACACACGAGTGGGCGCCACGCGTTCTGCTTGCTAACTCAAACCTTGTAGGCGATTGGGCCAATTGGCCAGAATTTCGTAGGCTCGAAAATCTTGGCCTCACTATGTATGGCCAGATGACTGCAGGTTCGTGGATCTACATCGGTACGCAAGGAATCTTGCAAGGTACCTACGAAACTTTTGCAGCTGTCGCAGAGAAACATTTCGGTGGAACTCTCGCTGGAACCCTCACTGTCACAGGTGGATGTGGTGGCATGGGTGGAGCTCAGCCTCTTGCCATAACCATGAATGAGGGGACATGTCTGATCATCGATGTTGATGGTTCACGACTCAAGCGCCGTGTTACTAAACGTTATCTCGATGTTATTGCAGATAATCTCGAAGAGGCTGTGGCCATGGCGGTTAAGGCAAAAAATGAGAAGAAGGCAATTTCGATTGGCCTAGTAGGAAATAGTGCAACAGTTTTGCCACAACTCTTTGCCATGGGTGTTCCCATTGATATCGTCACAGATCAGACATCTGCGCACGATCCTCTCTTCTACATTCCAGAAGGAATCGATATCAATGATGCGCGTGATAGCGCAGATCGCAATCCTGTTGATTTTTCAAAGCGCGCCAAGGAATCTATGGCCAAACATGTGGAAGCGATGGTCAATTTTAAGGATAAGGGCGCAGTCGTCTTCGATTATGGAAATTCGATTCGTGATGAAGCCCGGCAGGGCGGATATCAACGCGCCTTTGAATTCCCAGGTTTTATCCCTGAATACATTCGCCCATTGTTCTGCGAAGGAAAGGGGCCTTTCCGTTGGGTTGCACTCTCAGGAGATCCAAAAGATATTCATCGTACTGATCAAGCAGTTCTTGATCTCTTTCCCGAGAATAAGCATCTCCATCGCTGGATCAAGATGGCGCAAGATCGCGTTGAATTCGAAGGACTTCCGGCACGTATCTGCTGGCTTGGTTATGGCGAACGCGACAAAGCCGGTCTGAAATTTAATGATCTTGTGGCAAGTGGTGAGGTAAGTGCTCCGATTGTTATCGGTCGCGATCACTTGGACTGTGGCAGCGTTGCATCTCCTTACCGCGAATCCGAAGCGATGCTTGATGGTTCTGACGCAATCGCTGATTGGCCTTTGCTCAATGCGATGATCAACATTTCATCAGGTGCTTCATGGGTATCTATCCATCATGGTGGTGGAGTCGGTATCGGTCGTTCAATACATGCGGGTCAAGTCAGCGTTGCCGATGGCACACCCCTTGCAGCGCAGAAGCTCGAACGAGTTCTCACTAATGACCCTGGCATGGGAGTTATTCGCCATGTCGATGCTGGATATGAACACGCTAAGGAAGTTGCTGTTGAACGTGGCGTGCATATTCCAATGTTGAATGGCGCACCTATCAAGTGAGCTCGGTAGCTTTTACCAATATTGAAACCCTCGTTACAAACGATGTAAGTCATGACAGTGGTGCTTTAGGTGCAATGCATGGAGTATCGGTTGTTGTAGAAGATGGCTCGATAATACAAATCTCAAAGGGTGTTCCCTCTGGTGTAGACCACGTCATTGACTGCAGTGGAATGACACTCTTGCCTGGTTTTGTAGATTCACATTCCCATCTGATTTTTGCCGGTGATCGTTCTGCCGAATTTCAGGCACGTGCACAAGGGCAGAGATACACCGCAGGAGGCATCTCTGCCACAGTTGATGCAACACGAATTGCCAGTGATGCGCAGTTAACGGCGAATGCGCGCAAACTTCTAGACGAAGCGCTGCTCTCTGGTACTACAACTATGGAGATTAAATCTGGGTATGGATTAACTGAAAAAGATGAGTTGCGCTCGATTGATATCGCCGGTCACTTCACGGATGAGACCACACTTCTTGCTGCCCATGTCGTTCCATCTGAGTACACATCAAATCCTGACGCCTACGTCGAATTAGTGATTGAATCCATTATTCCTCATTCGAGCGCAAAGTGGATTGATGTCTTCTGCGATCAAGGGGCATTCTCGGCCGAGCAAGCAGAAAAGATTTTGAGAGCTGGCATCGCACACGGAATGCTCCCCCGCATTCACGCCAATCAACTCAGTGCGGGCAAAGGTGTCGAGCTCGCCGTAGCGCTGGGCGCTGCATCTGCAGATCATCTGAGTAAATCAACCAATGAAGATATTGAGCTGCTTGCAGCAAGTAATACAGTTGCAACACTTCTGCCTGGCGCAGAATTTTCCACGCACCTTGAAGCCAATCTTGGTCGGCGCTTTATCGATGCTGGTGCAACTGTCGCTATCGCATCTGATTGCAATCCTGGCTCTAGCTATACAACTTCGATGCCCTTCTGTATCGCAACAGCCGTAAGTCTCTTAGGTTTCAGTGTGGAGGAAGCTGTCCACGCAGCAACATTTGGCGGTGCTAAAGCTTTGCGCCGCACCGATATTGGTCAGATAGCTCTCGGCAAGAGAGCGGATCTACTTTTATTGAGCGCACCTTCCTATATTCACCTTGCATACCGCCCCGGTGTTAATCTCGTACACAGCATCTACAAATCAGGGAAAGCAGTGACAACATGGCAGAAGTAGTAATTTCCACGAACGGAATGACCTTTGCAGAATTGGTAGCTATTGCACGCGATAACGCTACAGTTTCGATATCTGCAGAATCCATCACTGCTATGCAAAGTTCGCGTGATCATGTTGAAAGACTTGCCGCCTCTGAAACTCCCGTCTACGGAATATCAACTGGCTTTGGAGCCTTAGCCAACCGTCATGTCTCACTCGAACTACGCACACAACTGCAACGCTCCCTTATTCGCTCGCATGCTGCTGGGGTGGGCGAACCAGTGGAGCGAGAAGTAGTACGCGCACTTATGGCGCTACGTTTGAAGACACTTGCATCAGGTCGCACCGGAGTGCGTCCTGTTATTGCGCAAACGATTGCTGCACTTCTAAATGCAGGCATTACTCCCCTTGTACGTGAATTTGGTTCACTGGGCTGCAGTGGTGACTTAGCTCCCCTTGCTCATTGCGCACTTGTCTTAATGGGTGAAGGCGAAGCTTTCGATTCGCACGGAGTTGCGCGACCTGTTGCGCAGTTGCTGGCAGAAACAAAGATTTCACCTGTGCAATTGGCGGAGAAAGAAGGACTCGCCCTCATAAATGGAACAGACGGAATGCTTGGAATGCTCATTCTTGCTATTGAAGATTTACGAGCGTTGGTAAACACCGCAGATGTTGTCGCAGCTATGAGCGTTGAAGGGTTACTTGGAACTGATCGCGTCTTTATTCCTGAACTGCACGCACCACTGCGGTCACACCCAGGTCAAGCCGAGAGTGCCGCACGCATGCTCGAAACTTTAAAAGGTTCCGGAATTGTTGCATCGCATCTACATAACGATGATCGCGTGCAAGATGCCTATTCTCTACGGTGCGCACCACAAGTTGCAGGCGCTGTTCGTGACACTATCGAATATGCAGCAACTGTTGCACTACGCGAATTAGCAGCAGTCATTGATAACCCGGTTGTACTCGATGATGGACGTATCTCATCGAATGGAAATTTCCATGGCGCACCTGTCGCCTACGTTCTCGACTTCCTCGCTATCGCTGTTGCAGATCTAGGAAGTATCGCCGAACGTCGCACAGATCGCGCACTCGATAAGAATCGAAGCGCTGGCCTGCCTCCATTCCTGGCAGATGACCCAGGCGTTGACTCAGGTTTGATGATTGCGCAATACACACAAGCTGCACTTGTTAGCGAGAATAAGCGTCTGGCATCTCCGGCAAGCGTTGATTCAATCCCCTCATCTGCAATGCAAGAAGATCATGTCTCTATGGGTTGGTCTGCTGCGCGAAAGTTACGTACTTCGATTGAGAATCTCACTCGCATCATCGCTATTGAATTGGTGACCGCTTCACGCGCTATCGAATTGCGTGCACCTCTGACACCCAGCCCGGTTTCACAGAAAGTAATTGCACAGTTACGTAAAACTGTTGCAGGCCCTGGACCGGATCGCTATCTATCTCCCGAGCTAGTTGCCGCAACTGACTTTGTTGCAGCAGGTGGCGTTATGAGTGCGATTCAATAAAGAGGCGTGAATTTTCGAAGATGATCTCTTGATCATAATCGAGGGTTGCAACGTGATAGCTGTTGACTAGTTCGATGCGGTTTTTCTCACGAGAGCCAACACCTGCCATGATGATTTGCGTATTTGTGACCGGCAAGGTGTGATCATCAACGCTGTGAAAGAGCTGCAGCGGAACAGTGACATCATGCAGACGCTTACGAGTGTAAGAGAGCATCTTCAGTAATTGATACACACCGACTGCAGGCAGTGAGTCGTATCCCCATTCGGTAACGCCAGGACGTTTGATGTCATCACCAACCGAGTCACGCATCTTTTGAAAACGAGAGATCACCCAAGCGAGTTGGTGAGGGACTAACTTCACATGAATCATCGGATTGACAAGGATGATGCCAGCTAGTTGTTTTGAATAGCGGGCTGCAACGTTAAGAGTTGTTCCTCCGCCCATTGATAGGCCGCAGATAAATACCTTCTCGCAACTTTGCAACAAAAGATTGAGATCATTTTCAACTTTTGCCGGCCACTCTTGCCACTTCACGAGATTGAGATCTTCAGGACGTGTGCCATGTCCCGGAAGTAAAGGCACAGTAACTGTGTAACCACGCTGATTGAGATATTCAGCCCACGG
>JBAWXP010000062.1:0-6145 GCA_037143995.1 Actinomycetota bacterium | reverse complement strand
CCACGTTCGGTAGCAAGTCCTGGTGCATTGACATAGGTAACGTCTTCGCAACCTGATGCAACGAGAGCGCCTTTGAGGGCGCTGATTGCAAGAACTGATGAATCATGTCCAGAGATATCGCCTTTAACGGTGATCTCCATTGAGACAGGAGTCTCTCCTGCAAGTGCAGTTGCAATCTGTGCCATCTTTTCAACAAGTGGAAGTGATGGACGGATTTCATCGTGGATTGCTCCACCTTTGACGTTAACTGCATCCGGTACCAATTCACCAGCAAGTGCTTTACGAACTGAGACTGCAACAGCAATACCTGCGCGCTCCTGTGCTTCATCCGTTGATGCGCCAAGGTGTGGCGTTGCAACAACTTGATCAAGCTGGAACAAAGGTGAATCAGTGCATGGTTCAGTGACATAGACATCGAGTCCTGCACCTGCAACGCGACCTTCAACTATTGCATCGTATAAAGCTGCTTCATCAAGTACTCCACCACGTGCGGCGTTGATGATGCGAACTTCCTTCTTCACCTTCTTGAGCGCTTCAACGCCGATGAGGTTTGCAGTCTCTTTTGTCTTAGGTAAGTGGATAGTGATGAAGTCGGAGCGCTTGAGAAGTTCATCAAGTTCAACGAGTTCAACGCCCAACTGTGCAGCTTTTGCAGGTTGCAAATATGGATCGTATGCAACAACGTTCATGCCAAATGCCTGCATGCGATGGGCAACCAACTGACCGATACGACCAAAGCCAACTACGCCAAGAGTTTTTTCGAAGAGTTCTGCGCCTGTGTATTTAGAACGTGCCCACTTACCTGCCTTAAGAGCAGCATGAGCTGGTGAGATAAAACGAGCTGATGCCAGAAGTAATGAGATTGCTAGTTCTGCGGCCGACACGATATTTGATGTTGGCGCATTAACAACCATGACACCTGCAGCAGTTGCCGCAGGAATATCAACGTTATCAAGACCTACACCTGCACGAGCAATGACCTTCAGGCCCTTTGCTGCTGCAATCGCTTCGCTATCCATCTTTGTTGCAGAACGAATAAGAACAGCATCTACGCCCGCACCGAGAGCTGCTAGAAGTTCTGAACGGTTTGCACCATCGCAGTTTCGAACTTCAAAGTCAGGGCCAAGTGCATCAAGGGTCGCAGCGCTGAGCTCTTCAGCAATCAGTACGACGGGTTTAGCCACGCGCGGCACTTCCCTCTTTGTAATCGTCCTTATTTGTGTTCTTCATCCAGCTAAACATCTTGCGAAGTTCGCGACCAACGGTCTCGATTGGGTGTGCTTCACCCTTTGCACGAAGTGCTGTGAATTCCTTTGCACCGCTCTCAAGGTCATCGACAAAGCGCTTTGCAAATGCACCAGATTGAATATCAGCAAGAACTGCCTTCATATTCTCCTTGACGTGTGGATCGATAACACGCGGGCCTGATACGTAGTCACCGAATTCAGCAGTGTCAGAGACTGACCAGCGCTGCTTTGCGATTCCGCCTTCATACATAAGGTCAACGATGAGCTTAAGTTCGTGCAAGCACTCGAAGTATGCAACTTCTGGCTGGTAACCAGCTTCAACTAAAGTTTCAAAGCCATACATAACTAACTGTGATGCTCCACCACAGAGAACAGATTGCTCACCGAACAAGTCAGTCTCTGTCTCTTCTGTAAATGTTGTGAGGATTCCGCCTGCGCGAAGTCCGCCAATTGCCTTTGCATATGAAAGTGTCAACGGCCATGCGCTACCTGTTGCATCTTGTTCAACAGCAACAATTACTGGAACTCCACGACCTGCTGCGTATTCACGACGAACCAAGTGTCCTGGGCCCTTTGGCGCAACCATGCACACATCAACATCAGCAGATGGCTTGATGTAACCGAAGCGAATATTAAAACCGTGACCGAAGAAGAGCGCATCGCCCTTTTCTAGGTTAGGCAAGATTGATTCTGCATAGATATGGCGCTGCAAGTGATCAGGCGCCAAGATCATGATGACGCTTGCTTCCTTAACTGCCTCTGCCACTGTTGTAACGCGAAGACCTTCTGCCTCTGCCTTTGCACGTGATGGTGAACCATCCTTAAGACCAACGCGAACATCAACACCTGAATCGCGCAGGTTCAGTGCATGTGCATGGCCCTGTGAGCCGTAACCGATGATCGCGACCTTGCGACCCTGGATGATTGATAGATCTGCATCCTCTTCGTGATACATCGTTGCCACGGTATTTCTCCTTTAGTAGTTTCTTACTTAGTTTTGATTCTTGTTTTTAGTTTTGGTAGTCGGGTTGGGTGTCGTTCACTTCTTTTGCCTTAGGCGTCACATCTTTGATGGAGATAACGCTGATCAGCTTGTCGAGCTGAGCAATCACTTGCTCGAGAGAGTGGCCTTCGACAGCTACTCCAATAATCATCTTTGAGATTGATGAATCTTCGGTGGGGCCCACATTAAGGGTTTCAATGTTAAATGCGCGACGAGAGAAGAGGCCTGCCACTCTTGCAAGTACGCCTGGCTCATTCTCAACGAGAACTTCAAGAGTATGTTGACGGCGTTTAGTAGTCATTAGAGCTCCTGTGAATCCCAGTCAGGCGCTGTAGCGCGGGCGATCATGATTTCATCATTAGATGTCCCGGCAGCAACCATCGGCCAGACCATTGCATCGCGATGCACACGGAAATCGACAACGACAGGTTGATCATTGATCGACATTGCTTTTTCAATTGTCTTATCAAGATCTTCAGGGCGATCACATGAAAGTCCCACGCAGCCCATTGCTTCTGCAAGAAGCGGGAAGTTTGGAACGCGCTTTGATTCAAGGGAAGTATTTGAATAACGGCTGTCATAGAACAAGGTCTGCCACTGGCGAACCATGCCGAGAGATTCATTATTAATGATGGCAACCTTGATAGGAATGTTGTTCAGTGCACATGTAACCAACTCTTGATTGGTCATCTGGAAACATCCATCACCATCGATAGCCCATACTGTTGTATCCGGGGCTCCAACTTTTGCACCCATTGCAGCAGGAACTCCGTATCCCATCGTTCCTGCGCCGCCTGAGTTAAGCCATGTACGCGGATGTTCGTAGGAAATAAATTGTGATGCCCACATCTGATGTTGACCAACACCTGCAGTGAAGATTGTGTCTGTGCCTGAAATTTGTCCAAGGCGTTGGATAACTAGTTGAGGTGAGAGCGAACCATCCTCGGGAGTGTCAAAGCCCAATGGATATGTTGATTTAAGTGAGTTCATCTGGCGCAACCAAGCAGTCAGGTCTGGCTTATTCTTTGCAAGAGCTGCTTTGAGTGCAGGGATAAGCGCTGCGATTGTTTCGCGAACATCGCCTATTACTGCAACGTCTGCATGACGGTTCTTGCCAATTTCAGCAGGATCGATATCTGCGTGAAGAATCTTTGCATTCGGTGCAAATGTAGAAAGCTTGCCTGTGACGCGGTCATCGAAACGTGCGCCTAAAGTGATTAATAGATCAGCCTTTTGCAGAGCTGTTACAGCAGCAACTGTTCCGTGCATGCCAGGCATACCCATATGTAATGGATGCGAATCAGGGAAAGCACCACGAGCCATCAGGGTTGTTACAACTGGACCACCAAGAAGTTCAACGAGCTGGCGAAGCTCAGCGTGCGCATTTGCCTTGATTACACCGCCACCTACATAGAAGACAGGCTTTGATGATTGCGCGATGAGAGCTGCAGCATCAGTGATTGCTTGTGCATCAGGAGTGGTCTTTGGGTTGTAACCTGCAAGTTTGATTGATGTTGGCCAGTTATATGTAGTCATCTTCTGAAGAGCATCTTTAGCAATATCAACAAGAACTGGGCCAGGGCGACCCGTGGTTGCAATATGGAACGCTTCGGCGATTACAGCTGGGATCTCATCTGGGTTAGTGACAAGGTAATTGTGCTTAGTAAATGGCATGGTGATTCCACGGATATCTGCTTCTTGGAATGCATCCGTTCCGATTGCTGCAGATGGAACCTGACCTGTAATTGCAACAAGTGGAACCGAATCCATTGCTGCATCCATCAAAGGTGTAACTAAGTTTGTTGCACCTGGTCCAGATGTTGCGATACAGACGCCAGCGCGACCAGTTACTTGGGCATATCCAGTTGCAGCGTGTCCTGCGCCTTGTTCATGGCGAACCAAGATGTGGCGAATTGTTGAGTCATAGATTGGATCGTAAGCAGGAAGAATTGCGCCACCGGGAAGTCCAAACATCACATCGACGCCAGCTGCTTCAAGGCTCTTCACCAATGAAGTAGCTCCTGTCATTTCTGTGCCGTTCGGTGTGTGAACGTGTTTGCCCATCTTCTTGCTCCTTTCTTTATCGAGATCTCTCTACAACCGTTGTTAAATGAAAAAACCCTCAGATATCTGAGGGCGCGCGTGACATGAAGGCACGCGCTATCGAATCACCACCACTGAAACTGCTGAAGTCTGTGTCGATTGCATGGCGCTATTCTCCATCGTCGCTGGGGTGTGAGTCAAGAGATGAGATGAACGTCTCAATAATTGAAACAATTAGTCGCAGACAGCGCCCTTGGATGCAGATCCCACAAGCTTTGAATACTTATGAAGTACTCCACGTGAGTACTTGTGGGGCAGCGGCTTCCAGCCAACTTTGCGGGCTTCAAGTTCGGAAGGATCTACCAGTAAATCGAGTGTGCGGTTTGGGATATCGATTCGGACAATGTCGCCATCTTTAATAAATGCAATCGGTCCCCCATCAACTGCTTCAGGTGCAACGTGTCCCACACATAAACCAGTGGATCCTCCAGAGAAGCGACCATCAGTAAGAAGAAGGGTTGTCTTACCAAGTCCTGCACCTTTTATGGCGCCGGTAATCATCAACATCTCGCGCATTCCAGGTCCACCCTTAGGACCTTCATAACGGATGACGACAACATCACCTGCTTGGATAGTTCCATTTTCAAGCGCATCCATTGCTGCTTGTTCGCGTTCAAAGACGCGAGCTGGTCCTTCAAATTTTTCGATTCCGATTCCCGCTGTCTTACAGACTGCGCCATCAGATGCCAAAGATCCACCGAGAATGGTGATTCCGATATCGGTAGAAAGTGGCTTATCAATCGCGCGAAGAACGCTTCCGTCGGCAAGTGGTGGATTGATATCAGCTAAGTTCTCAGCCATCGTCTTGCCAGTTACGGTCAGGCAATCTCCGTGTAAATATCCAGCATCGAGCAAGATGCGCAGAACAACAGGAATTCCACCGACGCGATCAACATCGGTCATCACATATTTTCCAAATGGCTTGAGATCACCCAATAGCGGAACTTTTGAACCAATACGGTGGAAATCATCGAGAGTCAGATCTACATCTGCTTCGTGAGCAATGGCAAGCAAGTGCAGAACAGCATTTGTTGATCCACCAAGTGCCATCAAGATAGTGATGGCATTCTCAAATGCTTTCTTGGTCAAGATATCGCGAGTGGTAATTCCCTTTGCAATGAGATTAACAACTGCAGCTCCTGCTTGTTCAGCATATGCATCGCGGCGACGATCTACGGCAGGAGGAGCAGCAGAACCTGGAAGTGAAAGTCCGATTGCTTCAGCAATACTTGCCATGGTGTTTGCGGTGTACATACCGCCGCATGCGCCTTCACCAGGACAGATAGCGCGTTCGATTTGATCAACGCGATCTTGCGTAATTAATCCTCGTGCACATGCGCCCACTGCTTCAAAGGCATCGATGATGGTCACATCTTTGCCATCTACTTGGCCAGGCAAGGTAGAGCCTGCATAGACAAATACTGATGCGACATCGATACGAGCTGCAGCCATCATCATTCCGGGCAGAGACTTATCGCACCCTGCAAAGGTAACCATTCCATCAAGGCGTTCTGCCTGCATTACTGTCTCAACCGAGTCTGCAATAACTTCGCGAGAAACGAGTGAGAAGTGCATTCCTTCATGGCCCATCGAAATTCCATCAGAGACTGAGATGGTTCCAAATTGCATCGGGAATCCACCGGCAGCGATTACACCTTTTTTAGATGCCTTTGCTAAACGATCGAGTGAGAGATTGCATGGGGTGATTTCATTCCATGAAGATGCAATACCAATCTGAGGTTTAACCCAATCTTCATCTCCCATTCCAACAGCGCGCAACATTCCGCGTGCA
>JBAWXP010000061.1:0-6214 GCA_037143995.1 Actinomycetota bacterium | reverse complement strand
TTTCCTTGCACTCCCGCCACAGCAAGAATTTCTCCAGCATGAAGTTCGAAAGAGATGTTCTTAACGAGTGTTCGTCCTGTGTGATCTGAGATGTGTAAGTTCTTTACTTCAAGCATTACCTTGCCAAGAGTTGGCGCCTTCTTTTCGACATCAAGTGAGACAGGGCGACCTACCATCATGGAGGCGAGCTCTTCTTGAGATGCAGAAGGAGAGGCAGTTCCGACAACTTTTCCACGGCGAATGATCGTGATCCTATCCGCAGCTTCCTTCACCTCACGCAATTTGTGAGTAATAAAAACAATGGATGTTCCTGTTGCTTTGAGTTTCTTCATATTGCGAAGTAACTCGTCAGTCTCTTGAGGTGTAAGCACCGCTGTAGGTTCATCGAGAATGAGAACCTTTGCATCATAAATCAGGGCACGGATGATCTCCACACGCTGCTGAAGTCCAACTGGCAAGTTCTCCACAAGTTCATCTGGATCGATATCAAAGTTAAATTCGGCAGAGACGCGCAAGATTTCTTGACGAGCGGTCTCGAGATCGAGAAGTCCCGGACCTTTTGTCTTCTCATGTCCCAAGACAATATTTTCGGCAACGGTAAATACTGGAATCAACATAAAGTGCTGATGGACCATGCCGATACCTGCAGCAAGTGCATCAAGAGGTGAATTGATAGTGATTACTTTTCCACCTACAGAAATTGTTCCCTCATCTGGGGCGAGCAACCCGTAGACAATATTCATCAAGGTGGATTTGCCTGCACCGTTCTCGCCGAGGATCGCATGTATTTCACCATCTGCAACTGCGAGATCAATCGAGTCATTTGCAACGAGTGCCCCAAAGCGCTTTGTAATTCCGCGCAACTCGAGGGACATGTACGTAAATCTACCCGTTTTAGAGCACTTTAGAAAGTTAAATGAAAATAAAACTGGGCTAGCACCGAAGTGCTAGCCCAGTTTGTAAAACTAGTTTTAGCTAATTACTTAGCTGAAACCTTTCCGTTACGGATATCTGTACCGAGCTTTGATACTGCGGTACGAAGTGCTGCAGGAACCATACGAACGAGATCGTGATATGGAGCAAGGAATGTTCCACCGTTCTTGAGGTTTCCGTCATAGCCAGTTGCTGAGAACTTTCCAGCGTTTTCATCTGCAATGACAGCCTGTACTGAAGTTCCGACACCCTTGACTACAGATGTAAGAAGTACCTTCTTGTATTGAGGAGCAGCGATGAAGCCATCTGAGTCGACCCAGATAACGACTGACTTCTTTGAAGTAATTGAGTTACCAGCTGTTGCTCCACCAAGACCACCAGCAACAGGGAAGATTACATCTGCGCCCTGTTGTTCGAAGTTCTTAGAAATCTGAAGCGCCTTAGCTGAATCTGAGAAGCCACCGACGAATGTTCCGTCCTTCTTGACTGTATCCCAACCAAGAACTGTAACTGTCTTGCCCTTAGCCTTGTTGTAGTACGCAACGCCCTTAGCAAAACCATCCATGAAGATTGTGACTGGTGGAATGTTAAGTCCGCCGTATGTTGCAACCTTGCCGGTCTTTGAAACACCAGCTGCTAGGTAACCAGCTTGGAAAGCTGACTGATTTGTTGAGAACTGAAGTGGCTTCAAGTTAGGGAACTTTGTTCCTGGGTAGACAGAACCGTCTGCGCCATGATCTTCGCCATCCTGATCAACAATTGCGAAGTGAACTGTTGGGTTTGCCTTAGCAGCAGCAACGATTGCTCCGTTGATAAGGAATCCAACGCCAACGATGATGTTGCACTTATCGTCTACAAGCTTCTTAATGTTTGGTGCGTAATCAGCATCTGATGTTGCTGCAAGGTACTTCACTGTGACTGCTGAGTTTGCCTTTGCAGCTGCCTGTGCGCCTGCCCAAGCTGATGCGTTAAATGACTTGTCGTCAACGCCGCCTGTATCGAGTGCAAGACATGCCTTTGTTGCGTTAGCTGCGGTTGCAGCTGGAGCTGCACCGAATGCAAGAGCTGCAGCAGCGAATACTGCTACAAACTTAATTGTCTTCTTCAAGTTTTTCCTCCAAGGAATTAGTGGAACTGTGGGTGAGAGCCTAGTAGTAGGCGCAGAAAAGCGACAAGAAATCGAGCGTGTTTCAGGGGTGTGGCAGATAACGATTGTGAAAACTCTCAAGTACAACTTGAAAGCTAGGCTTGAATTTTCTCCGCTGTAGCTGCTGCAACGTTAATTACCTCACTCAATGCAAGCAATGTGCCGGAACGGATGGTGAATTCGATTCCGCCGCCAGTAATGCCATATCGGCGGCCGTAGATTCCGGCATCTGAATCAAGAATATCGAGATATTGCTTATCTGCCTGAGCAAGTGCAATCACATCGAACATCGCTTTATCCACGCGCTTTACAACGGATGCGATGAGGTACTTCTTCGTTGCACTCGTAACGGTGATGTACTGATCTGGTTCGATATTGATGAGCCCAATGTTTGCGCCCTTCTTCTTTGCATTGCGAGCAACGATTGCTTGAAAGACAGCTGAGTCTGAACCTTGTGTTGCGACAAAGACAACATCTGCTCCGGCATCGAGAACTTGATTGGTCGCCGAGGTGTATGAGCCAGAAACATATTTAACAATTGGGATTACCTTCTTCTTGCTAGCGAAAACTCCAGCAGAGAAGCCATCCTTAAATAAATCTGCCTGATCTGGGTTGGCAACCATTGCGACTTTTCCGGTCTTACTCACTTGGGCTGCACTAAATCCTGCTAAATATGCGCCTTGAGTATCGGTAAAGATGAGTGAGGTGACGTTAAGGGCTGGAACGCTGGCATCGTTGATGATGGCAAAGTGAGTATTAGGGAATTCAACTGCCAGTACCTGAAGTGTTGGTGCATAACCTGCGCCAATGGTAATAATTGGATTACAGTTCTTGGAAATCAGTGATCGAATGCGCTTTTCTCGATCTGTAGTTGTGCCATCTGTGACAACAGCCTCGAGAGAGAAATTAAATTGTTTCTGAGCTTTTTCAAGTCCAGCTGCGGCGGCATCGTTAAAGGATTTATCTCCGCGTCCACCAATATCATAAGCAACTCCAACAGTAAGAGATGGCGCTGCAAGTGCTGGGGCTGGAGCAAGGACTGCGACTACCAACGCAAGCGCTAGCGCAATGCGAGACTTCATTAGAGCACTACTCCCAAATTCTTATAGGTTGTCTCGATTGTCTCTTGAGCAACAGTTCGTGCCTTGGCAGATCCCTGATGCAAGATATCGAGCAGATGTTTCTCATCTTCGAGAAGTTCGAGTGCGCGTGCACGTATTGGGCGTAGGTATTCAACGACGACGTCAGCTACTGCTGATTTAAAGTCTCCATAACCCTTGCCATCAAATTCATTCTCGAGCTCTTGGATAGTCCGACCTGATAGCGCTGAATGGATTGTGAGCAAATTACTGATTCCTGGCTTCTCAGCGAGGTCATACTTCACTTCGCGCCCAGCATCGGTCATTGCGCTCTTAATCTTCTTCAAGTTCGCCTCAGGAGAATCCATGATTTCAATGACTCCAGCAACTGCACCGGATGACTTACTCATCTTCGCAGTTGGCTCTTGTATGTCATTGATCTTTGCTGCTGTCTTCAGAATGTATGCCTCTGGTAATTGGAATGTCTGTCCATAGCGAGTGTTAAAGCGTCCAGCTAAATCACGAGTGAGTTCGATATGTTGACGTTGATCTTCACCTACTGGCACATAGTGCGCTTGATAGAGCAAGATGTCAGCAGCTTGCAACATTGGGTATGTAAATAAACCAACACGAGCAGAGTCAGAGCCAGCTTTTGAAGACTTATCTTTAAATTGCGTCATGCGGCTTGCTTCGCCGAAACCGGTGAGGCACTCCATGATCCAACCCAATTGATTATGTTGGGGAACTTGCGACTGTACAAAGAGGGTTGATTTATCTGGAGAGATACCGAGTGCTAATAATTGGGCAGCTGATGCAAGAGTTCGCTTTCGCAGAAGCGCTGGATCTGTCTCGACAGTTAGCGCATGAAGGTCAACGATGCAGTAAAAGGCATCATGTCCATCTTGCAGCTCTACCCATTGTTTGACTGCGCCAAGATAATTTCCGAGATGGAAAGAGTCACTCGTTGGCTGGATGCCTGATAGAACTCTCTTCATAGCTGTAATTCTCGCATGCCCTAGTAGTTGCGCGAGATCAATAGTCGACCCGCACGCTTGCCTTCCATAGAAAGAACGGTGATTCGCAGTCCATTGACTCCGACAACATCGCTTGCGACGGGAATTCGACCGAGATAGTGCATGACGAATCCACCTGCTGTTTCATATGGACCATCAGGGAGCTCAATTCCAGTCTCTTCCAGTAGGTCTTCAAGTGAGATCAGAGCATCTACCTCAAAATCACCAGTTCGAGATTCCTGTGAAACTTCGGTCTCATCATTGTCGTATTCATCGCGAATATCTCCGATGAGGGTCTCAACTAAATCTTCGAGTGTGACGATTCCATCAGTTCCGCCATATTCATCGAGAACGATTGCTAAGTGCTGACGCTGGCTTCTCATCTCAGTCAGAGCTGGCAAGATTCCTTTGGTTCCAGGTAAGTACATAATGTTGCGAGCAAGTTCTTGAATCTTTCCATTATTAGTCGCAAGAGAGGTATCAAGAAGGTCGCGCACATGGATAAAACCAATAACTTCATCAGATGAACCGCGCACTACAGGGTAACGAGAATGAGCCTTTTCGATGGCGAGCGCAATCGCTTTGCCAACAGTGAGGGATGCATCCATAAAATCTACTTCGGTGCGCGGAACCATCACTTCGTGTACTTGTCGCTCTGAGGCGTTGAAGACTTCTTCCACGATATCGCGCTCTTCATCGGTGAGAGCTGCATGTCCTGCAACAAGATCGAGCAGCTCTTCTTCAGAAATTTGTGCGCGTTGTTCCTTGGGATCTAGCCCAAAGATGCGAACAATAATATTGGTGGAGTGAGAGAGCACCCAGACGATGGGTCTAAATAAGTTGGTGAGAACTTTGACGATATCTGCCGATGCGAGTGCGATAGTTTCAGTGCGATAGAGAGCAAGTCGCTTTGGAACAAGTTCGCCCAAGACGAGAGATACATAGGCAATGATTAAGGTGACTCCGACAATGGAAGTTGTATTTGCAGTCTTTGGTTGAAGCCCAAGTCGTTCAAGCCACGGGATTACATAGACTCCAAGTTTTTCCGCGCCCAAGGCAGCTGAGAGAAATCCTGTGACTGTCACACCCACCTGAAGAGCTGCGAGGAGCCTGTTGGGGTTGGCGGCAATCTCTGCCACTTTCGCTCCGCGCCGACCACGACCTGCCATCTGCTTGATCTGACTTTCGCGCAGAGAGATAAGAGATATTTCAGCAGCTACAAATAAGCCGGCCAGAACAATCAGGCCAAGAACAATAAGGATCGATGAGAGAAGCGAGGTGCTCGGGTGGCTTTCCATGATGTGAGAAGTCTAGCGAAGGCGCTTCCTAAAGGAGCCTGCGTGACATAGCCTTGCCCACGCTGGTCAACCGGCCAGCACCTTCATCCTCGGACCGTCGGGCACGTACCTGCCCGGATAAGGAAATGTAAAAAATGGCATCAGTTGTATTTGAAAATGCATCACGTATCTACCCAGGCACAACAGCGCCTGCAGTAGACAAGCTCAACCTCACCGTCGCAGATGGCGAGTTCCTCGTTCTCGTTGGACCTTCAGGTTGCGGTAAGTCAACATCACTTCGTATGTTGGCAGGCCTTGAAGAGATCGACGGTGGTCGAGTTCTTATCGGAGATCGTGACGTCACAAACGTTGCACCAAAAGATCGCGATATCGCGATGGTCTTCCAGTCATATGCGCTTTACCCACACATGACTGTTGCAGAGAACATGGGCTTCGCACTCAAGATCGCAGGCGTTGATAAAGCAGAACGCGATAAGCGAGTGCGCGAAGCAGCAAAGTTGCTCGACCTCGAGCCATACCTAGAGCGCAAGCCAAAGGCTCTATCAGGTGGACAGCGTCAGCGCGTTGCAATGGGTCGCGCAATTGTTCGCGAACCTCAGGTCTTCCTTATGGATGAACCACTCTCAAACCTTGATGCGAAGTTGCGCGTTGCAACTCGTACACAGATTGCAGCTCTTCAGCGTCGCCTCGGAATCACAACTGTTTATGTAACACACGACCAGGTTGAAGCTATGACTATGGGCG
>JBAWXP010000060.1:0-6239 GCA_037143995.1 Actinomycetota bacterium | reverse complement strand
ACGCTCGGGCAGGTGAAGATGATTCTTAAACAGAACCCTGAACTTGAGCAGATTGATGTTGCTCCATTCCTTCCTGCAAATCTGCACGGTGCTACACGAGATCATGCGATGGCGCTGTGGACCTCCCAGCACGGTACTGATTCAATGTTCTTGGCCTTGTTTCAGAAGAAGGCGTAGGCTAATCACGTGAGTTCGCATATTCGAATTACTCCCAGCATTCTTAATGCGGATATGGGCAATCTGACATCTGAAATAGCGAAGATTGCATCAGTCAGCGATTTGCTCCACCTCGATGTCATGGATGATCTCTTTGTCCCCAACTTCACATTTGATTTTGAAGCAGCATCAAAAATAATCTCCCAATCACCGCTCCCAGTCGATGCACATCTCATGGTTGCGAATGTTGATTCCATCGCTATCCAATATGCTGAAATTGGAGCCGCTAGCGTCACGGTCCACGTGGAAGCGGTAAATAGTCTGCAAGCAACGCTACGAGGGGTACGAAAAGCTGGAGCACGTGCTGCAATAGCCCTGAAACCTGCGACAGATATTGAGGAGTACGAAACATTTATAGATGATGTCGATATGTTCTTGATCATGACTGTTGAACCTGGCTTCGGTGGACAGAAATTTATGGCAGATATGATGGAGAAGGTGCGACGCACGCGAAAGATTATTGGTTCAAGACCTATCTGGCTGCAAGTAGATGGTGGAATCTCCCTTGAGACAATCGAGATTGCGCGTGAGGCTGGAGCTGACACATTTGTCGCAGGAAGTGCTGTATTTAACTCTGCTGATCCCGCTCAGATGATTAATCTCCTCCGAGCCAAGGCCGAGCACGAGTAAAGTAGCGCTATGAAATCCTTCGATTCACTCTGGGCGGAGCTGGCTGCAAAGGCTCTATCCCGTACCGAAGGTTCAGCAACTGTTGCAGCACTCGATGCTGGAGTGCACTCCATTGGTAAGAAAGTTCTCGAAGAAGCTGGTGAAGTGTGGCTGGCTGCAGAGCATGAATCTAATGAAGCGTTAGCCGAAGAGATAAGCCAACTTATCTATCATCTGCAAACTCTCATGTTGTCTCGCGGCTTAACGCCTGATGATATCTACCGTTATTTATAGTTCACGTAAACCTTAGAAGGAGTTTCATGTTAAGAATTGCGGTGCCCAATAAGGGTTCATTAGCTGATGCTTCTATCGCCATTTTGAAGGAGGCGGGCTATCGCCAAAGAACTGATTCACGAGATCTCGTCTTAACTGATCCCGATAATGGTGTTGAGTTTTACTATCTTCGCCCACGAGACATTGCAATCTATGTTGGATCAGGCGAACTAGAGGCTGGCATTACAGGACGTGATTTACTGATCGATTCAGCTGCAGAAGCAGATGAGATTCTCGCCCTCGACTTTGGTGGCTCTACCTTTAGATTTGCAGCACCTGCCACTCGCGAGTGGAAGATCTCTGAAATCGCTGGAAAGCGCGTCGCAACTGCATATCCCGGTTTAGTCCAGAAGCACTTAACTGATCTAGCAATTTCAGCCTCAGTGGTGCGCCTTGACGGAGCCGTAGAAAGTAGCGTCCGACTCGGAGTTGCAGACCTCATTGCAGATGTGGTGAGTACTGGAAACACGCTGAAGCAGGCAGGGCTTGCGATCTTTGGCGATCCCATTCTTCACTCAGAGGCAATTCTTATCAATCGCAAGGGGACGACAGTTCCAGCAGAGTTAGAGATCCTTATTCGACGGTTGCAGGGTGTCGTAACGGCGCGCCAATATGTTCTACTCGATTATGACATTCCTACAGTCAGTGTCGATAAAGCCTGTGCAATTACACCCGGTCTTGAATCGCCAACGATTTCTCCTTTGCAGAAAGCGGATTGGGTCGCAGTCAGAGCAATGGTCTTACGCAAGGATACAAACCGACTTATGGATGAGCTATGGGCGTTGGGAGCTCGCGGAATTCTCGTAACTGATATTCATGCTTGCAGACTCTAACTATTTACGAGTCGCGCCCGCTTCTTCCACTTCTTCTCGGGTAATTCCTAACAAGTAGAGTACTGAGTCCAGATACGGCGCACTCACTGAACTATCTGCAGCAGCTTTTACTGCGGGTTTAGCATTGAAGGCGATTCCGAGTCCAGCAATCGAGATCATATCTAAATCATTTGCACCATCACCGATCGCGATTGTCTGTTCGAGGGTTACCCCTTCGATGGCAGCAAAATCGCGTAGTGCAGTTGCCTTTGCAGCGCGGTCAATGATTGCACCCTTTACCTTGCCCGTGAGAGCACCATCGACGACCTCAAGTGAGTTCGCGCGCACGTGTGCAATCTGCAGATCCTTAGCGATAGGTTCGATCACTTCTGTGAAACCACCTGAGACAAGTGCAACGCTATGACCTAGCTTGTGAAGAGTCTGAACCAATGTACGAGCACCTGGCGTCAAGGTGATTTCCTTGCGAACTTCCTCAATCACAGATTCAGGTAAGCCCTTAAGAAGAGCAACCCGAGCAATGAGGCTTTCAGCGAAATCTATTTCACCGCGCATTGCAGAATCGGTGATTGCAATAACCTGATCGCCGACACCCGCCTTAGCTGCTAGCAGTTCGATAACTTCCTGTTGAATAAGGGTCGAGTCAACGTCCATCACAACTAATTTCTTAGCCCAACGCATGAGACCACCGGGGGAGACTGCGATATCGACGTTGTTGCTCGTTGTCACTTCAGCTAAGCATTGACGTATTGAGAGTTGATCGGCGCCAGAGACAAGAAATTCAATTGCTGTGATGGGATAACTTGCCGTCCTTTGAATGCGTTCAATATTTCCACCCTGCGAGGCAATGGCTGCAGCAATGGCGGCGATAGCAGTTGGTGGCAATGGATTTCCCAATGCAACTACGTGTACTAGCCCTGACTTTGCAGCAATTGTTGATTGCCCTTGCTCCTGGAATGAGGTGGCAATATCGATGGAGAGGCGATCAGCGCAGCTCTGTAGATCTTCCTCAATCGCTTGCGCATGCGCGGGGTTGAGAGCTATCAAAACGGTGAGAATGAGGCGATCACGAATGACAACCTGTTCAATATCTACAACGGTAATGGAAAATGGTGCCAAGGTCTCGAAGAGCGCTTGGGTAATTCCAGGGGAATCAATTCCCGATACGAGGATTAGACCCGTGTATTGGCTACTTTCCGCGTTCATAGGGGCGAGGTTATCGCGAATCACTACGCGCTAGTCGACAATTGAGCGTGATTCTCCTTTCAAAGATATATCTTTCACTCCTATGAGTAGTAATTGCGTTCTCGAATTACGAGATGTCTCAGTCCGTCGTGGGCAGAAGACGATTCTTGGCCCGATCACTTTCTCTATTTCAGAGGGCGAGCGATGGGTTGTTCTAGGACCCAATGGCGCAGGCAAATCAACTCTTCTGCAGATTTTGGCTACGCGAATCTTTCCTACTCAGGGAACTGTGACAGTTCTTGATAAAGAGATGGGCAAGGTTGATCTCTGGGAACTTCGTACCAGAATTGGAATATGCGGGACCTTGATTTCCGAAGATATTCCGTATGAAGAGAAGGTACGCGATGTCGTATTAACTGCAGCATATGCAGTACTCGGACGATGGAACGAAGCCTACGATTTATGGGATGAGTCTCGTGCGGTAGCGCTTCTGACAACTTTTGGCGTCAGAGAGATGGCAGATCGTAGTTACGGCACGCTCAGTGATGGCGAGAAGAAGCGAGTGCAGATTTCACGCGCGCTCATGGCTGATCCTGAACTATTGCTTCTTGATGAACCAACAGCTGGGCTTGATTTGGGAGGGAGAGAAGATCTTCTTAAGCGCTTCTCACTCTTTGCATCGGATTCTTCCGCACCAGCCTCGATCTTGGTTACTCATCACATTGAGGAAATCCCCGTAGGAACAACCCACGCGCTCATTCTCAAGGATGGAAATATCGCAGTCTCTGGTCCCATAGATCAAGTGATTACATCTGAACATATGTCAGCAGTGTTCGAATTACCTATGGAAGTTCGTTATGAAGGATCTCGATTCTTCGCGCGTGCACTCTAGCTGGCTACCAGTCCTCGACCCTCTGCGTGGTCAGATCAACGAAATACTCAAAGGAATTGATTCTGAAACAGTCACTCCAGCACCCGATCTCATTTTTCGCGCATTTTCGATCTCGCTCGATGATGTTCGGTGCGTCATTATCGGGCAAGACCCTTATCCAACTGCAGGTCATGCGCATGGTCTTGCATTCTCAACTGATTCTATCGTGCGCCCGTTGCCAAAAAGTTTGCATAATATCTTTCTAGAGCGAGAATCTGATCTTGGTATCGCACCAACATCCAACGGCGATCTCTCTGCTTGGTCGGCGCAAGGAGTTATGTTGCTCAACCGAGTTCTCACTACCGAAGTGGGAATCGTCAATGCTCACAGCACAATGGGTTGGCAGAAGATAACTGAGGCTGTCGCACGCGAACTAGGAGCAAGAGATGTTGTTGCAATCTTGTGGGGCAATCAAGCACAAGAGCTATCTCGCTATTTTACATACCGTGTTGAATCAGCGCACCCAAGTCCTCTGAGTTCCTACCGTGGCTTCTTTGGTTCAAAACCATTTTCACGAGTGAATGAAATCCTTGCCTCTCAAGGTAAGAGTCCAATCGTCTGGAAATAGAGAAAGGCCCCACAGATAATCTGCAGGGCCTTTCCTTACTTTTTCGTATCGACTAGTTGCCAACCCACATATTGATAGGTGATTGCAAGAAGTAGATGACAAAGAGTGCAGATACTAAGTACAGAAGTGCATGTACTTCTTTTCTGCGTCCCTGAACAACTCGAATGAGTACGTGTGAGAGGAATCCTGCACCAATACCCACTGAGATGTTATATGTGAAAGGCATCAAGATGATTGAAAGGAATGCTGGCATTCCGATTCCGTAATCTGACCAATCGATATCCTTGATCTGAGACATCATCAAGAATCCCACAATAACAAGTGCTGGGGTGGCAGCCTCGTAAGGGATGATCTTTACAACTGGAGCTAGGAATGTAGTGAGCAGGAAGAGAATTCCTGTCACTACTGATGCAAGACCTGTTCGAGCACCTTCGCCGACACCAGATGCTGACTCGATGTAACTGGTATTAGATGAAATGCTTCCTACTCCACCTGCTGCAGCCGCAACTGAGTCGACAAAGAGGATTCGATTGTTGTTAGGAATATTTCCTTGACCATCAATTAATCCACCTTCTGTCGCAATCGCTGTGACAGTACCAACGGTGTCGAAGAAGTCAGAGAGCAGCAAAGTAAAGACGAGAAGAACAGCTGCAACAATTGATACTCCAGATACATGGAATGCGCCGAATAGATCGAACTTTCCAAAGAGGCTGAAATCTGGCTTATCTACGACAGTAGATGGGATGTGAGGAACGTTGAGTCCCCAACCCTTTGGATTGACATAGTCGCCACCAGCTGTGACAAAACCCTTGTAATCTGCTGGCATCTTTCCACCGAAGACATTATCTACAACGCCCTTAGGGAGGTAGTTTTCACCGATCTTAAATGCCTTCTCAACAATGATTGACAGAATTGTTGCGGCGATTACGCCGATCAGAATTGCTCCCTTAACCTTGCGAATCATCAAAACGATGATGGTGATCAAGCCGAAACCAAAGACAACGATTGGCCATCCAACAAGATTTCCGTTATCACCCAAGGTAACTGGAACTGGGCCTTGGCCAGTGCGTCGCACGAAACCAGCATCGACCAAACCGATCAAGGTAATAAATAGTCCGATACCGACTGAGATAGCAATCTTTAGCTGCTGTGGCACGGCGCGGAATACCGCTGTTCTAAATCCTGTGAGAACAAGAACTGTGATGATGAGTCCTTCAACGACGATGAGCCCCATTGCATCCGCCCACGTCATACGTGATGCGATACCAACGGCTACAAATGTATTGAGTCCAAGTCCTGTTGCAAGTGCGAGTGGAAAGTTCGCATATGCGCCCATAAAGAGGGTTAAGAGACCTGCCATCAGAGCGGTCATCGCGGCAATTGCTGCGAAGTTAGCACCGTCGGTGCCACCGCCTAGATAATGGCCAGTGCTGTCTTTAGCGCCACCTAAAATAAGTGGATTGAGGGCAACGATGTAGGCCATGGTGAAGAACGTAACGAAACCGCCTCGCACTTCACGTCCTACAGTTGAGCCACGTTCTGATATTTTGAAGAAAGTATCAAGCAT
>JBAWXP010000059.1:0-6435 GCA_037143995.1 Actinomycetota bacterium | reverse complement strand
CCTATTAAGTAAGTCCATCGCAGATCGTTACTCAGCTGCTATCACAACTCTCACAGCAAGCGGAAAGATTCAAATCGCAACAGGCGTCGCTCGAGAGGAAGGCTTCGGAGTCACACCGACAATTTTCTTCGCAGACTGGGCAACTGCATCACAGAACAGCGCACTCCTTGAAGAGCACTTTGGGCCAACCACCGTGGTTATCACATGTGCTGAAAAGCAGTATTCAGAAATTGCGGCGGCGCTACACGGACAACTCACTGCGACGGTCCACGGTACGGATGAAGATGATGTTGTAGCTTTGGTTTCTGTATTGAAAGAGAAGGCAGGACGTGTTATCTGGAACGGTTTCCCTACAGGAGTTGCCGTGACATCTGCGATGAGCCATGGCGGTCCCTGGCCGTCCTCTTCAACATTTACTACCTCTGTTGGAACAGATGCGATCTATCGTTTTATGCGACCTGTTGCTTACCAGGGATTTTCACAAGCTGTTTTACCTGCAGCACTGCAAGATGCAAATCCTTGGTCAGTGCCGCAAAACATCAACTAAACAATAAACCCACTTGGAAATGGATCATTCGGATCTAGCATCCATGTTGCTTCACCCATAACCCAGGCACGTCCCGTAATCATCGGAACGATCGCATCGAAGTCTCCAACTTTTGTGTGTTCCTTGATTCTGCCCTGGAAGTGCGAACCAATCCAAGACTCATTATTAAGAACGTCTCCATCTCTAAATTCCCCGCGAGCAACCATTTGTGCAAGACGCGCACTTGTTCCTGTTCCGCATGGAGAGCGATCAAACCATCCTGGGTGAATTGCCATCGCATTGCGCCAATGCAACGGGCCATCAGAGCCAGGGGCTATGAAGTCGATGTGATGACATATCGCGATATCAGGATTTTCTGGGTGCACAGGACGATTCTGTTCATTGATTGCATCAGAGATTGTCAGACCTAAATCTAGAAACTTCTGCCCGTTCTCACGCTTGAACTCAATACCAACACGATCAACCGGAACGATGGCGTAGAAATTTCCGCCGTAGGCCATGTCATAGGTCAGCTTTCCAAAACCAGGAACATCTACAACTTGATCTAGTGCGTAAGAAAAAGATGGGACATTGGTCATCGTGACATTCTTTGCTCGACCATTTTCAACAGCAACATCAACTACAACTAGCCCCGCAGGAGTATCTAGGCGAATAGTTGTAACTGGTTCAACGACGGTAACAAGCTTCTTCTCAACCAACGCAGTTGCAACTCCGATTGTTCCGTGCCCACACATCGGCAAGCACCCAGAGACTTCAATGTAGACAACTCCCCAATCAGCGTCGGGACGTGTTGGCTTCTGCAAGATCGCACCACTCATGGCGCTATGGCCGCGTGGTTCATACATCAGCCACTGGCGCCAAAAATCCATGTGTTCCATGAAATGTAGGCGCTTATCAAACATTGTCGCCCCTGGAATCTCACCTATTCCGGATGTCACAACACGAGTAGGCATACCTTCGGTATGAGTCTCAACAGTTGTAACGGTGCGAATGCTATTCATAGGTATTAACGATTCTTAAAGTACGCCAACGCAACATCCATCTCGCGATGGATCTGCTCTTGTTCATGCTTAGGAAGAGGCAGACGTGGAAGACGTGTAGGACCGCCATAGCGACCCACATGATCCATGCCCAACTTAATTGCCTGAATGAACTCCTTCTTTGAATCCCAATGAAATACATCGTGTAGCGCTGAATACATCGGTGCTGCCTCTTTGAAGTTGCCCGATGTTGCCAGGTTGTAGAGCTCCATTGATTCTTTAGGAAGAGCGTTAGGAAATCCTGCAATCCAACCGGAAATACCAGCTGTAGAGAGCTCAAGGAATACATCATCTGCACCAACGATGACTTCAATACGTGGAGCTAATCGCTTGATCTGCCAGATACGGCGAACGTCGCCAGAGAATTCCTTAATGGCAACAACGCTTGGAACTTCCTCTGCAATACGTGCAACGAGTTTCGGTGTGAGATCTACCTTGGTATCAAAGGGATTGTTGTAGGCAATGATCGGAATTCCAACCTTGCCTACCTCTTTGTAATGTGCAAGAACTTCATCATCCGATGCACGGTAAGCATTAGGGGGAAGAAGCATCACAGCTCCAGCGCCTGCCTTTTGTGCATGTTCTGCCCATTTACGAGATTCTGCAGCTCCATATGCAGCAACACCCGGAACAACGCTAAAACCTTGAGGAGCTGCAGCGACTGCGACTTCAACCATCTTCACTCGCTCTTCAGCGGTGAGAACTTGATACTCGCCCAATGAACCATTGGGAATAACACCATGAGTTCCATTAGCGGCAAGCCATGCAACATGCTCTGCATATTTATCGTAATCGATTGAAAGATCTGACTTAAAAGGTGTCGCAGTTGCAGTTAATACGCCGTTCCATGGGTTAGTCATGTCGCACAAGGTATCTCTTAAAGTGAGTTTTTTCCATCAGCAAGCTGACCTAATGAAATCGGGGCCGCAGTCGGCCTGTTGCTCGCTGCGATTCGTTCGCCATCTGTGACCGCGCATTGCGTAATCCCTGAGACGATCTCTGACACATTGCGCGAACACATACGTCCTTGACATAGACCCATGCCTGCTCGAGTAAACAGCTTTGATGTGCGCGAATCCTCTGCTCCAAGCTCGATGACAGAATCTGCAATCTCTTGGGATCTGACTTCCTCGCATCGACAAATAATTGTGCTGGGTGTAATCCACTGTCTCCAACCGTCTCGTACTGGATATGTCCGCTTGAGTGCATCTGCAAATCGTTGTTTACGCGCTCGGTTTCGAAACAGTGAAGAGGAAATCTTCTGACCAGATGCAGCAAGTCCTGCAATTTCGCCTTCGATCAACGAAAGGTCGGCTCCCCCGATACCTGTCGCTTCTCCTGCAATCCAGATATGTGGTTGTGAGCTCAACTGATTCTGATCTACCTCGAAGATGACAGTTCCATCCGAATCAACTTTCTGTGCACATCCCAAAATTCCACCAAGAGATAAATCAGGGAGAAAACCCCACCCAACAGCTACTACATCAGCCTTGATGGCGCGCGATCTTCCAGACTTCATCACAAAGTCTGAATCAATTGTAGAAATTGTTGCTACGCCATCTGCAAAGGCGGTGACCGCTCTACCAAAGTGAGGAGTGATTCTGTGCTTTCGGAGCAGTCGTGCGTAATACAGAAGTTCTGAAAATTTTGAAACATTCTCCAGTAACGCGCGTGGAGAAAGGCTCCAGCGAAGAGGTGAATGTGCATCCAACAGACCGACAATCTCAGCTCCTGCTTCAGCAAGTCCGGTTGCAACGGGTAAGAGGAATGGCCCAGTGCCCGCAACGATAATTCTCTTGCCCGCTATTACGTCATGTCCTTTGAGAAGAGATTGCGCAGCACCCGGTGTCATGGATCCAGGTGTGTCCCAACCTGGAAATGGAAGAGTGCGGTCGTAGGCACCTGTTGCAAGAATTATCTTCTCTGCAGTAAGTGAACTTTCAATTCCGCCCTGAAGGTAATTGACTCTGATCAAATCACCTTCACGATGAGCACTCCACACACTCGCTTCAGAGATATGGGTGACTGAATCCGCAGCACGGACTTTGGCAAATAGTTGGTCGCCGCGTTCACTTCGGTATCCTGTGACTTTTGTGCGATGACGCCAATACTGACCACCCATGCGGGATGCGGAATCAAGTAATGCAACTTCCGTTCCATTGCGAGAGGCTGCTTCAGCTGCTGCGAGTCCTGCAGGGCCTGCACCAATAACGATAATCACTGAGCGCTCTCAATATTCATTCCATCTTGCGCTTCAATGAGGCATGAACGTTGATTAGCTACGCCATTGATTACCACTACGCAGTCAAAGCAGATGCCTATGCCACAAAATATTGAGCGCGGTTCATCACCAAATCGAGTTCTTCGAAGTTCTCGCTGATCTTCGTTAATGAGCGCTGAAGCGATACTTTGCCCCGCTTCGCACTCAATCGTTGCGCCATTGAATGTAAATGAGATCGTTTGCGTCATACCCGAACCGTCGCAAAGCGCTGTGGTGAAAATGCAGCCCCATCCATAAAGGATTCTCTTCCGAGAATTGCATCAGTAATAAGAGCTGCAGACCCTGGCGCTAGACCAATTCCCGCACCTTCATGACCTGCTGAATGCCACAACCCTTTCACCTGTGCATCTTGTCCAATGACAGGTAAATGATCTGGCGCATACGGCCTAAAACCGCGATAGGCACGCAGTAATTGCACATCACGCAGAACCGGAAAGAGAGATGTAGCTTGTGCTGCCAGAGTGCGCAGAACTTCATAATTCATCGATCCATCAAATCCCACGCGTTCTCGACTTGCTCCGATAAGGATGGTGCCACTTCGCGTGCCCTCAACCACAGTGCTTGTCTGTAAGTCAGCATCACTACTTGCAACATTTGCAACATAATCGGAGTCATAGACCTTATGGAAGATGTACTTCTTCGTTGGTTCAGTGACGAGAATAAATCCCTTACGCGGTGCAATAGGTAGGTGCGAGCCAGCAAGCTGCGCTATCTCACCAGCCCAGGTTCCTGTTGCATTCACAATGATGGGTGCGTTGAAAGTTCCTCGACTTGTCTCTATCCCTGTAACTGCCCCGTTTTCGACGCAGATGCGCGTCACCTTGGCTTGCGAAATAAATTCACCGCCTCGTTGCACGACAGCGCGAATGACATGAGCAGCCGCAAGCATCGGTTGGCATTGCGCATCTTGCGGATAAAAGACACCCGATGAAATATCAGGATGCAAATATGGTTCGAGCTCGTGAAGTCGAGCATGATTGCACTTCTCAATTGTCACGCCATGTTGACTTTGTTCTGTTGCAAGCTTCATCAATGGTGCATCGTCACGACGAGCAACAACAACACCGCCTTTTGCCTCAAGTTCAAAGCTATCGCCTACATCTTCTTGCATCTCAAACCATAAGTTGCGAGAGTGCAGAGCCAAGGTGAGTTCAGGCCCTGGATCTTTATCAGAAACGAGAATGTTTCCTTCTCCCGCTCCAGTTGTTCCACTGGAAACTGCGCCGCGATCGATAACAAGAACTTTCAACCCTGCATTAGTTAGGGATAAGGCAGATGAAGCTCCGACAATCCCTGCGCCTATAACTATCGCGTCAGGGTTTTTCATGTGAGAAGTCTGCTCTACTTTGTGATTTGTCGCGAGATTTCGATGAGGGATTCCTCCGTTGCCGGCGCGGTATCCCACGGTTTATGCAGCCCGTCATTCTCCCATCGCGGAATTACATGCATATGAAGATGAAAGACTGTCTGCCATCCTGCTTCGCGGCTCATTTGGAAGATCGTTGTGCCGTCAGAGCCGAGCTTGGCGGCAAGTAGATCAGCAACCTGCTTTGCAGTCGATGCAACCTGCGCATAAGTGTTCGCATCAGCTTCATGAATATCTTTGACATGCTTCTTTGGAATCACCAATGTGTGTCCACGATTGGCTGGGAATATATCTAAGAATGCATAGCAATCTTCATTTTCAAGAATTCTGTAGGACGGGATAGACCCATCAACTATCTTGCAGAATATGCAATCGGACATGGTGTCACTGTAAGGCTTGGATTCTTTTACGCGCAATCTTCTGACTTGGCGATTCGTGGCCCAACATATACGAGAGAAAATCTAAGATCACTCGACTTACTGTGAGCCAATTCTTCGATTTCTTCTTCAATCCCAGTACAGATAGGAATGGTTCATCTATCGTCGAAATCGCCGCATTCGCCAGGATGCGATAGACGAAGAGTCCGCCTCGACTAAATGGAGGCCTAAGAATGAATCCAACAATGGGTGGAGTCATTGCAATCCGAGTAACTTCTTCGCGAGCAAAGGTTGCCATGACGTGTTGGAGCTCTTGCTTTGAATGAGGAGCATCAGTAAGTCCCAACGGCTGCGCACTTTTAGCCCATTCGTTCACATAGCGATCGGCCCCCTGTGGTAACGGGTACCCAAGTTCTTCATGTGCGCGCAGAAAAGAATCTGTAAACGCACAATGCACCCACAGAAGAAATCGTGGGTCAGATGCGCTGTATGAAACATGAGAGCCAGTTTTATCTTCGAAGATTCCTTGCACGCGTTTATGCATCTGGCGAACTCTTCGGGCTTCAATTTCGATTGCTTCCGTAGACCCAAAGGATGTAATTGTCAGCCAGCGAGTTGTTCGTTCAAGACGACCTAGTGGATCTGTGTCATATGCCGAATGTTCGGCAACTCCTGTGAGCGCTGCAGGATGCGCTGCCTGCATCAAGAGGGCGCGTATTCCGCCAACGAGAGTTGCGATGCATCCGTGAACTTCCCAGACAGCGCTATCGGGGCCAAATAATCCAACATCATTTCCAATCGCCACCTGTTGCGCCCATTCGGGT
>JBAWXP010000058.1:0-6634 GCA_037143995.1 Actinomycetota bacterium | reverse complement strand
GCAGTAGAAGCAGGTCATGAAGTAATCGGAGTTCACTTAGCGCTCTCATCTAATCCGCAGAAGTATCGCAGCGGTGCACGCGGATGTTGCACCATCGAAGATTCACATGATGCTCGTCGAGCCGCAGATGTGATTGGTATTCCTTTCTATATCTGGGATATGGCCGATGAATTTCATGAGGGTGTTGTCGAAAACTTTATGAGCGAATACAAGGCAGGTCGCACACCTAATCCATGCCTGCGTTGCAACGAGAAGATTAAATTTGCTGCAGTCCTTGATCGCGCAAAGGCAATGGGATTCGATGGCGTTGTCACAGGCCACTATGCGCGTACCTACGAGAGCGCCGATGGACGCACACTACATCGCGCAGTCGATCCGCTGAAAGATCAGTCATACGTTCTTGCCGTTCTTAATCGCGAACAAATCAATGGCGCGATATTTCCATTAGGCGATACTGAGAAAGTAGATATTCGAATCGAGGCAGAAGCACGAGGCTTAGCCGTTGCGCAGAAGCCCGATAGCCACGATATTTGTTTTGTTCCATCAGGTGATAATGCAGGATGGCTTCGAGATCGCATGGGTAGTGAAGTTGGTCCTATCGTTGATCAAGATGGAAATAAATTGGGTGAACATAAGGGTGCATACACATACACAATTGGTCAGCGCAAAGGTTTGGGCCTCACAGTTCCAACCGCAGATGGTTCACCTCGCTTTGTCTTAAGCATCGAGCCTGTGACAAATACTGTTGTCGTAGGTGCGCGAGAAGATTTAGCTGTGACTTCGATGCGTGGTGAGCGACCAATCTTCTGCGGCCCTGAAATCGGTGCGGCGCCCCTTCGTGGTTTTGTTCAGGTGCGTGCACATGGCGCAGCACTTGATTGCACCTATTACCTTGATAACGATCAACTCGTTGCTGAACTCGATGCACCGCTACTGGGTCTTGCAACTGGGCAAGCAATGGTTATCTACGATGGCGATCGTGTAGTTGGGTCGGCAACAATCTGCGAGACAGCATGAGTAACGTTGCTCGCCATCGCATCACCGAACTGACGCAAGAGATCCGTGATCACCAATTTAAATATTATGTTCTAGATAGCCCAACGATTACCGATGCTGCCTTCGATACGCTCTTAAAGGAGCTTGCAGCACTGGAAGCAAAGCACCCCGAACTTCTCGAACCTGATTCACCATCTCTTGGCGTCGGTGGGGGATTTGCCACCACATTCGATCAGCACGATCACATCGAGAAGATGATGAGCCTTGATAACGTCTTTGATAGCGACGAATTAGCTACGTGGTTTGATCGCGTTGAGAAAGAGTCACCGGACCTTAAGTACCTATGCGAACTCAAAGTTGATGGACTCGCAATCAACTTGTTATACGAAAATGGCCAACTTACTCGCGCACTTACCCGTGGCAATGGCGTAACGGGTGAAGATGTCACGCTCAACGTTAAAACCATTAAGGGACTACCTCATACTCTGACGGGAAAGAATATTCCGACGTTGATTGAGGTACGCGGTGAAGTATTCCTGCCAGTTGCTGCATTTAACCAACTCAATGAAGAGTTAGAGGAAGCAGGCAAACCACTCTTTGCCAACCCTCGCAACTGCGCAGCAGGATCACTGCGACAGAAAGATCCACGTGTAACAGCTTCACGTGCCCTCGATGTAGTGGTGCACGGTGTTGGTGCCAGCGAAGGAATTTCATTTTCTTCGCAATCTGATGCTTATGCGCAACTCAAGGCGCTTGGCCTACCAACTTCCAACCGCTTTAAGGTCTGCATAAGCCGCAAAGAAGTTCTGGCTTTTATTGAAAATTACAACATCCATCGCCACGATGTCGAACATGAAATCGATGGCGTTGTTATAAAAATCGATTCCATTGCCGAACAAGCGAAGTTAGGTTTTACATCGCGCGCACCTAAATGGGCGATTGCATATAAGTACCCACCTGAAGAAGTAACGACAAAGCTATTGGATATCAAGGTCAGCGTTGGACGCACTGGTCGCGTTACGCCCTTCGCATTTATGGAGCCTGTCAAAGTTGCGGGATCAACGGTCACCAACGCAACGCTTCACAACCAAGAAGAGATAGAACGTAAAGGCGTACTCATTGGTGACACTGTCATTATCCGTAAAGCGGGAGACGTTATCCCTGAAGTACTTGGTCCAGTCTTAGATAAGCGCACGGGTAAAGAAAAGGCATTTGTCATGCCAACTCATTGTCCTGAATGTGCCAGCGAGCTACGTGCAATTACTGAAGGCGATGTCGATATCCGTTGCCCCAATACCCGCAGCTGCCCGGCACAATTGCGCGAACGTATTTACTACATTGGTTCTCGCGCAGCGCTCGATATCGATGTCTTGGGATATGAAGCAGCCGTTGCGCTCTTAACCGATGAGATCATCACTGATGAAGCAGATATCTTTTCACTTACTGAGAGTAAGTTAATGAAATCTGCCTTCTTCACAAAAAAAGATGGCACGCAAGGTAAGAATCTCGAGAAGTTGCTGGAAGCACTTGAGATTGCAAAGACTCGACCATTGTGGCGAACTATCGTTGCACTTTCCATTCGCCATGTAGGACCCAATGCTGCACAAGCACTTGCCACCAACTTTGGCAGCATGGATGCAATTTCTCAGGCATCAGTTGCAGAGCTTGCAGATATCGATGGCGTTGGTGAAGTCATTGCACAATCCATCGTCGAATGGTTTGCCGTTGATTGGCACCGCAACATCATTACACAGTGGTCTGATGCAGGCGTGTCCATGGTCAATGCAAAGGGCGCCGATCTTCCACAAACTCTCGAGGGATTGACCTTTGTTGTCACAGGTGGACTCAATGGATTTACCCGCGATTCCATCGCTGAAACGATTACAGCTCATGGTGGAAAGCCAACATCGTCGGTATCAAAGAAGACTGATTATGTATTGGTAGGAAGTGACCCTGGTTCGAAGTTGGCAAAAGCTCAAGAGTTGGGCGTCACAATCATCGATGAGGCGCGCTTTTTAGAACTTCTCGCAGGTAAGTAGTAATCTTCACTCATGATTATTCTCGGTGAAGCAACTCGCGAACTTCCAGTCCCACCATATACATTCGGACTTATCGCATTCGGCGTTTTTGCTTTTCTCCTGTACGTCGTACTTCGTTTAGATAAGTAGTTCACTTTGCGTATTGGGCTCTATGGCGGGACATTTGACCCAATTCATGATGGTCATATCCATGTGATTGAGCAACTGATCTCTCGAAAGATTGTTGATCACCTACTTGTCATTCCGGCCGGACAGCCACTGTTGCGCGATCACCAACCACAAGCAACAGCAGCCCAACGCCGCACAATGTGTCAGCTAGCAGTTGATGGATTACCAGCTGAAATACGTGCACACGTTGAAGTAAATCCAATCGAGGTTTTACGTACAGGCCCTAGCTATGCCATCGATACCGTTGAAGCTGTGGCTCAGAACTACGCAGGTGACACCATCGTTCTGGTAGTTGGCACTGATGCATACGAGAAGATTGATCAATGGCATCGCGCCGAAGATCTAAAGAAGTTAGTTGAATTTGTGGTCATCGACCGCCCAGATTTTCCTGGTAAGCACACCACAAGCGTGGATGCCATTGCAGTCTCTGCAACCGATATCCGCGCACATACATCTGATGCAGTACCCGCAGCAGTTGCGGCCTTTATAAAGGAGCACAACCTCTATGCCAGCAACTAGCGCCTGCCTTGATCGCACACAGATTGCAGCTCGCGCTGCAGTTGATAAGTTCGGAACCGAACTTGTAGCACTTGATCTCTCCGAACAGAGCGTTCTCAGCGAAGTCTTCCTCATTATCACTGCATCCAATGCAAAGATGATTGATGCGATTGCCGATGAGGTAGAAGAGCAACTTCGCCTAGTAGGAGATAAACCTATTCGCCGCGAAAGCAGCGCCGAGTGGGTCTTGCTCGATTACTCAGATCTTGTTGTGCATATTCAATCCACTGAACTTCGTCGTTACTACATGCTTGATCGTTTGTGGAATGACTGCCCAAAGATTGAACTCGATATCGTGAAAGAAGAGGCAGCTCGTGGCTAACCAAATCATTCTCTGGCGTCATGGTCAGACTGAATGGAACGTTGCAAATAAGTTTCAAGGTCATACCGATATTCCGCTCAATGAAGTAGGTAGGTTTCAAGCAACGCATGCCGCACCACTGATTGCAGCAATGAATCCCACAATGATTATTGCCAGCGATCTCAGTCGTGCTCAGGCAACTGCGCACGAGCTTGTGAAGTTGACGGGCCTTGAAGTAATCACTGATGAGCGCCTGCGCGAGACCAATTGTGGAAATTGGGAAGGTCTGACCGGAGATGAAATTCGCCAAGTAGATCTCGATAATTTACGTCAATGGTCACTGGGCGGAGATAACCCAGCTGGTGGAATCGGCGAACGTCGTAGCGAAGTAGGCGCACGTGGTGTTGCTGCAATTACTGATGCGCTGGCAGGAAAAGATAATCAGAGAATTGTTGTAGCAACTCACGGTGGAACTGCGCGCACTGTGATCGGTTCATATTTAGAGCTTCCTATTCCACTGTGGTCGCGTATCGGTGGACTTTCAAATGCACAATGGTCGATTCTCGACCATTCACCTAAGGGATGGCTCTTGGTCGAACATAATGCAGGATCTATTCCAGAGCCTGTCTATGGAGAAGAATCCGGCGCAGTAGTACCTGACTCTGTGCGCTAAACTGCGCGTTCCATCAAATGCATTAAAACATTGACGGGGATATGGCGCAATTGGTAGCGCGCTTCCATGGCATGGAAGAGGTTAGGGGTTCGATTCCCCTTATCTCCACGTGAGTACAGAACGCGAACACGCGGCATACGATTTTGCATACGTGCAAGAGAAGTGGCTGCCGATTTGGGATGCGCTCGAACCATTTAAATCTGGTCGAGCAGGTGATGCGCGCCCTAAGAAATATGTACTCGATATGTTTCCTTATCCATCAGGTGACTTACATATGGGACATGCCGAGGCATATGCACTTGGCGATGTAATCGCTCGTTACTGGATTCAAAAAGGTTTTAACGTCATGCACCCGATTGGTTGGGATGCATTTGGCCTCCCTGCTGAAAATGCAGCGATTAAGCGCAATGAAGATCCACGTATTTGGACCTACGAAAATATTGCAACGCAAAAAGCTTCGATGCGACGTTATGCATGTTCATTCGACTGGGATCGTGTATTTAATACCTGCGACCCCGAGTACTACAAATGGAATCAGTGGCTCTTTACCAAACTTCATGACCGTGGCTTGGCATATCGCAAGGATTCTGCAGTTAACTGGTGTCCAGGGTGTCAGACGGTATTGGCAAATGAACAAGTAGTAGCGGGTTTATGCGAACGCTGTGATTCTGCTGTCACAAAGAAGAAATTGAATCAGTGGTATTTCAAGATTACAGATTATGCAGATCGCTTACTCGATGACATGTCTGATCTTGAAGGCAAGTGGCCGGAAAAAGTATTGCTCATGCAGCGCAACTGGATCGGTCGCTCACAAGGTGCCAACGTCAACTTCATGATTGAAGGACGCACTGAACCTGTCACGATTTATACAACGCGTCCCGATACTTTATATGGCGCAACATTTATGGTTGTTGCAGCAGACTCAGCACTCGCCGCCGAACTCGCCGCAGGCACACCTGTTGAATCAGAATTTAAGTCATACCTGGAAAAGATTAAGGCAGCATCAGATATTGATCGCCTTGCAACAGATCGCCCAAAGTCAGGCGTTGATTTAAAGCGCTTTGCTATCAATCCAGTCAATGGTGAGAAGTTACCTATCTGGGCATCAGATTACGTATTAGCTGATTACGGAACTGGCGCCATCATGGCGGTTCCAGCACATGATCAGCGCGACCTCGACTTTGCCAAAGCGATGGGCTTATCTGTTCGCGTAGTTGTTGAAACTGGCGAAGAAGATCCCAATGAGACAGGCGTTGCAACAACGGGTGATGGAAAACTTGTTAACTCTGGCGCGCTGAATGGACTCAATAAGGTCGATGCAATTGCAGCAATTAATAAGCAGCTTGAATCAGACGGTCTCGGAAAATCTGCACGCAATTATCGCCTGCGCGATTGGTTGGTCTCTCGTCAGCGTTATTGGGGAACACCAATTCCTATCGTTCACTGCGAGAAGTGCGGTGAGGTAGCTGTTCCGGATTCAGAACTTCCATTGTTATTGCCTGATGCAAAGGGTCTAGACCTGAAGCCAAAGGGACAATCACCGCTTGCTGCAGCAACTGAATGGGTCAATACCAAGTGCCCAAAGTGCGCAGGACCTGCGATGCGCGATACCGACACCATGGATACCTTCGTCGACTCTTCTTGGTATTACCTGCGTTACCCATCATCGACAAATGCGACCGAACCATTTAACCGCGCAGATATTGATACCTGGCTGCCAGTTGATCAATATGTCGGCGGCGTCACCCACGCAATTTTGCACTTGTTATATTCACGCTTCTTCACCAAAGTTTTATATGACATGAAGATGTTGTCATTTACCGAGCCATTTACACGTCTGCTCAACCAAGGAATGGTTGTCATGGATGGCTCTGCGATGTCGAAATCTCGCGGCAACCT
>JBAWXP010000057.1:0-6831 GCA_037143995.1 Actinomycetota bacterium | reverse complement strand
CTACAGGCGTCGAAAGAATTCCGTCACCGTAACCAACAACGCCATCGCGCTTTTCGCGAATCTTTGCAGCCTTACCGCGAAGATCGCGGAGGTAGTAAAGCTTTGCGCGACGAACATCGCCCTTTGTGACAAGTTCGATCTTTTCAATAACTGGTGTGTGTACTGGGAATGTGCGCTCTACGCCAACGCCGTAAGAAACCTTACGGATTGTGAAAGTTTCGCGGACTCCATCGCCTTGGCGACCGATAACGATTCCCTGGAATACCTGAAGACGTGACTTGCTACCTTCGATAACACGGACGTGAATCTTGAGCTCATCGCCTGCGCGGAACTGTGGGATGTCCTTACGAAGTGAGGCTGCATCTACAACGTCGAGAATGTTCATGGTTATTCCTGTTCATTACTGAATTAACTTGTAAGGCTAATTGAGCACGGTATCGCCGTGCAGACTGCGTATCTTGCCACAGAAGGGGCCCAAGACGTAAATCGGGCTAGACGTAAATCGGCAGATGTGGGGTGAAAATTACGCGTGGAGATTGAGGAAGGATTCAAGCTCTGCGTAGAGGGTCGAACCTGCGGCAAGGGTGGTCATATAGGGAGCTTGGCCATAGAGACCAAAGCGTGCACCTGCTTCGGTGGCTACCAAACTCGCTGCAGCCCAATCCCATTCTTTGAGTCCATCCTCGTAATAAGCATCGAGCGCCCCCATCGCAACATGGCAGATATCAACTGCAGCTGCTCCATTGCGACGAATATCGCGAATCAGAGGAAGCATTCGTCCAACGTTTTCAATCTGGCGAAGGCGGTGTGAAACATCGTATTGAAAACCTGTTCCGATAAATGCCCTATCAAATTCAATAGGCTCATTGACCTTAATCTTTTTGCCGTTGAAGAATGCGCCGCCGCCTCGAGTTGCCCACCACGTTGAATTAATTGTGGGGGCGGTTACTACGCCAACTACCGAGCCTTGACTATCTTTCGCCGCGATAGAGACATTCCATCCAGGTAATCCATAGAAATAATTAACGGTTCCGTCGAGTGGATCAATAACCCACGTGATTCCAGACTTGCTTTCAATTGCAGCGCCTTCTTCACCGATCATTCCATCGTCGGGGCGAGCTGCCAAAAGTGATTGGACAATAAATTTTTCTGCCTTTTTATCCATCTGAGTGACGATATCGATGGCTGTGGACTTCTCTTCGATTTCGAATGCGGGAGGGCGATCCATCAGCAGGGCGCCAGCATCTGCCCCTACCTTTCGCGCTAATTCGAGCAAGTCCTCGTACATAAGTGAAGTCTAAAGGGTCTAACTCTCGAGAAATTACCACCTCATCGGATATTCTCACCCTCATGAGTGAGCTTCGCTTTACTGGCAAGTCCGAAGATGGAAACCATCTCGCACTTGTCGATGGCGAAGGGAATAACTATTCAGTCCGCATTAGCGACACTCTTCGCGCAACGGTAAATCAGCCACGACTTTCTTCGGTTCCCTCATCAGATGCAGTCGAAACAATCTCTGTCAAAGAGATACAACGACGTCTTCGCGCGGGTGAAAGTTTCGATCAGATTGCTCGTGAAGGACAGACATCAGTCGATAAAATTGAGCGCTTCTCTGGTCCCATCATGCAAGAGCGCGAATACATTCTTGCGCGTGCGCGCGAATTGGTAATGCGCAAGGATGCTCATCGCACAGATCTCACATTTGTTGACGTAGTGCTTTCCAAACTTGCTCCTCGTGGCGTCGACACCGATGCAATCTCATGGAACACCTGGCGCCTCATGGATGGCACATGGCATATCGAACTTCACTATCCCAATCGCGATGGAAACGGTTTAGCTACCTGGAAATTTGATCTTGCACGTCGCGCACTCGATGCAGCAGATGACAATGGTGCCTGGCTCATTGACGAAGATGCTCCCGCCCGCGTTGTGACACCAGGAATCATTCATGCCGAACCAACTCACCCTTCACGCCTTGAAGTGCCAAAGAGTGAGGTTCAGATTCCTCGCATTGCAGATCTCTTTGAAGAACCAGAAGTTAAATCAGAGACTCCGCGTCTTGCAGTCATCCGCGAAGCTCCATCGGTGACGGATTCTCAAGATGGAATCACATCCCGCGCCAAAGTTCCTTCATGGGATGAAATTATGTTTGGCCGTAAATCAGAAGAGCTACCTGAGGATAATTAAATTATTTCTGCGCCGTAAGTAAAGGCACAGAACTTTCAATAACTGAATCTCCGCCGTGATGGCCAATCATCGCGCCCTCTTTTTCGCTGCGCTCTGGATCAAGGAGAACAATATTTTCTTGGGCTACCGCAATCACATCTCCTGCGCGCTCTGATGCATCAAGTGATACCTGCGGGCCAAAGAGACCCGCAGCTATTGCGCTCTGTCGCGTGTGCATCTTTATCTTTGAACCCAGGGCTGCTTCCCATCGTGAAACTATCTCACTCGCTGCTTGTGGACTATCTGATGAGAGATAGAGATGGCGTGCTCGAGGTTCTCCGGCAATGACTGCAACATCAGTCAGTAAATCATTTTCTTTTCCAAGAATAATCTTTTCGCCGACATTGATCATCCCGTGATCGGCTGTGAGCCAGATACGAGTGCCAGTTGGAACTTTTGCCATGAGATCTGCTGCAAGTTGATCGACTGCTCTCAGGGCTGCCAGCCATTTATCTGAGCCCACACCATCTGAGTGGCCGGCTGAATCCAGATCATTGACATAGAGATAGACAAAAGATGGTGATTTCGAAAGCGCAGAAATCGTTTCAGAGATTAAATCGGCCGCGATATTGGCGCCTTTATAGTGAGCGCCACGGAAAACTGCGCGAGTAAATCCAGTATTTTCATAACGCTTTGCTGCAACATGTGTTGTTGTAATTCCCGCAGCTACTGCACGTTCAAAGAGTGTAGGTACTGGTTGCCAGATCACAGGGTCTACGCGTTCATCCCATTTAAGTGTGTTAAGAATGCGACCACCACTGCGCGGAACTTGCACCGTGTATCCCAACATTCCGTGTGCACCAGGCATTTCACCTGTTGTTAGCGTGGCAAGACTTGTCGCCGTAGTGCTGGGAAATGAAGTAGCGATGCTTCCGCGAGATTGCATGCCAGCAAGCGTGGGAGCTACATCAGCATATGGAGTTAAGACATCGGCACCAAGGCCATCGACAAGAAAGAGAATTTCGCGACCTGTAGGACTTTCGCCACAGTTGATTGAATCGTGCGCAGTCGTTAAACCCAAACTTGAGAAGATTGAGGGCATGATCTGCGACAAATGCACAGGTGTATCTTCTCACGAGTATTGTTACCACCATGAACTCGTATGAATTCGTACCATCGCCAGAGGTTGCAGCAGCCCTTGCTGCGGGGAAACCAGTTGTTGCACTTGAATCAACGATTATTAGCCACGGCCTACCCCGCCCCTCAAATCTCGACGTTGCGCGCGAAGTTGAATCCATTGTTCGCGCACATGGTGCAACACCTGCCACTATTGCAATTCTCGATGGCAAGGTATGTATCGGGCTTACCGATGAGCAGCTTGTTGCGATTGCTAACCGCGATGACATCGCAAAGGCGTCTAGTCGAGATTTAGCAATCATTGCAGCCACAGGAAAATCTGCTGCAACAACTGTCGCAGCCACGGCCCACCTTGCAGTGTTAGCTGGCATCCATATCTTTGCAACAGGCGGACTCGGCGGCGTCCATCGCGGTGCCAATGAATCATTCGATGAATCTGCAGATCTGACTGCGCTCTCTGATCTCGATATCACTGTGGTCTGTGCTGGCGTTAAATCAATCCTCGATGTTGGTGCAACTCTTGAGCGTCTTGAAACTTTGGCAATCGGTCTTGTGGGATATAAAACAACTCACTTCCCTGGTTTCTATCTCACCGATTCTGGTTTTACTATCGAACACCAAGTGAATTCAGCCGTTGACGTGGCGCAGATTATTAAGGCTCGTCATACACTCAAGACCGACCTACATGCACTTATCGTTGCCAATCCAGTGGCGAAAGAGATGGATCGCACCCGTCACGATGCAATTCTCCAGAGTGGGCTCGCAGGGGCTGCAAAGAATGGAATCATCGGCAAGGCCGTTACTCCTTACTTACTCGAGCACTTTCATACAGCTTCCGATGGTGAATCACTCAAGGTAAATATTGAGATTATCAAATCTAACTCAGCGCTAGCAGCTGATATCGCTGTTGCAGTAGCGAAGTAACTCTATGGGCGCCAAAGTTTTATGCATTGGCGATGTCATGCTCGATGTCGTCACAAAGATTCAAGTGATGCCCTCGCAGATTAATTATGGAAGCGATACACCTGCACGCATTTCTACTCACGGTGGAGGCGCCGCAGGAAATGTAGCCTCATGGCTTACTCGTACAGATGCACAAGCAACAATCGTGGGCCATGTAGGAGATGATGCTGCGGGCGCAGCTCTCGTGGCAGAGTTTGATCAACTGGGGGTTCGCCACCACAACTTGGTAGTCGATGAAGGCCACTCTGGCGTTGTCGTGGTCTTAGTTGATCCCACAGGAGAACGCACCATGTTTCCAGATAACGGGGCTAACTCAGGTCTTCATATTGGTGATCTACCTGATCTTGCTGAATATGACTCGGTATATATCTCGGGTTACTCACCACTTGATCCGCTCTCATTGCCAGGAATCAAAGAGATGATCTCCAGGATTCGTACTGCAGCAATTCCTATCTACTTTGACCCTGCTTCTGTCGGTGGAATGAAGGAAGTTGCAATTACTGAGGTGCAATCGTGGTTGCCGCTCATGAACGTCTTACTCCTTAATGAAGAAGAAGCCATGTATCTCTCTGGCCATAGCGATATTGAGAAATCACTCGATCAACTACTGAACGATTGTCAGACGGTTGTCATTAAACGCGGTTCTCATGGGGCAATTGGAAAAACTAGAGGCCGTGAATCCGTATCTATCCCTGCGATTCCAACAACTGTTGCAGATACAACAGGAGCAGGAGATGCATTTGCCGCAGGATTTATTTCACATTTCAGCACTCATAACGATTTAACGAGGGCTTTAATGGCTGGAACCGAGGTCGCAGCCCGATGTGTTGCAATCGTTGGGGCCAGACCGCGTGTAGGTACCAAGATTTAGCACCATCGCTTGGCAGAATACGCGCCATGGCAACGAAGAAGGCAGCTCCACCAAAGAAATCAGCAAAGGTCGTAGGACCTAAGCCGGGCGAATTTCCTGGCAAGATCGTTGATATCGATGTCTCTTCAGAAATGTCTGAATCATTTCTTGAGTATGCATACTCTGTAATTTATTCTCGCGCACTCCCTGATGCTCGTGATGGTCTAAAACCAGTTCACCGCCGCATCCTTCACCAGATGAGCGATATGGGTCTTCGTCCAGAACGTGGCCACGTCAAGAGCGCACGTGTTGTCGGTGAAGTAATGGGTAAGTTGCACCCTCACGGTGACTCAGCAATTTACGATGCACTCGTACGTATGGCGCAATCTTTCTCGATGCAACTTCCTCTCATCGATGGCCACGGAAACTTTGGTTCCCTCGATGCCGGACCTGCTGCAATGCGTTATACCGAGGCGCGTCTTGCATCTGCTGCAATGTCGATGGTTGCAGAAGCTGATGAAAATACAGTCGATTTTGGCCCCAACTACGATGGACAACTCGCAGAACCTCTTGTGCTTCCTGCAGCTTTTCCCAATCTTCTCGTTAATGGTGGTTCTGGAATTGCAGTTGGTATGGCAACAAATATGGCGCCACACAATCTTGGCGAAGTTATCGCTGCAACGAAATTCTTGATCGATAACCCAAAGGCAACGCTCAATCAATTGATGAAACATATGCCGGCCCCAGATTTCCCAACTGGCGGTGAAATCGTCGGCCTCGAGGGTGTGCGCGAGGCATATGCAACAGGCAAGGGATCATTTAGGGTCCGCGCATCTGTTGAAATTTCCAAAGTCACTTCTCGCAAGATGGGGCTTGTCATCAAGGAGCTTCCATTTAACGTTGGCCCTGAAAAGATTGTCGAACGTATTGCAGATCTTGCTAAGGCGAAGAAGATTCAAGGTATCTCAGACATTATCGATCTTACCGATGGACAGACTGGAACCAACGTTGTCATCGAACTCAAAAATGGTTTTGAGCCAGAAGATGTACTCGAAAAGCTCTTTAAGCTCACCCCTATGGAAGATGCATTCGCAATTAACGCTGTTGCACTCGTTAAAGGCAAGCCGCAGACTCTTGGTCTCAAAGAACTTCTGCAGGTATTTATCGACCACCGTATCGAAGTTGTGCGCCGACGTTCAGAATTTCGCAAGGCAAAAGCTGAAGATCGCCTATCGCTCGTGGACGGACTGCTCAAAGCAATCATCGATATCGATAAGGTCATCAAGATCATTCGCGGTAGCGATGATGCAGCCGCTGCCAAAGAGAAGTTGATTAAGGATTTCAAACTCAACGACGAGCAAGCTACCTACATCTTGGATATGCCACTTCGCCGCTTAACAAAGATGAGCAAACTTGAACTTGAAAGTGAATCTAAAGAGCTGAAGGCTGTTATTGCAGCCCTTGCCACTCTCCTCAAGAGTGAAGATGCGATTCGTAAGCAAGTTTCTGAAGAGCTCACAGCAGTCGGAAAATCTTTCGCAGTTCCTCGCCGTACCCGTATCGGCAAGGAATAAAAAGCAACTACTTCGGCCGCAACACTGCCGTTCCCTTTTCATGGCTTAAGAATTCAAGAGTATGGCTGGGAAGTGCCTTCGCAAATTCTTGCGCCATATCTTTCTCCCCATCTCGACCGGCATCATCGATCACCACAATGG
>JBAWXP010000056.1:0-6915 GCA_037143995.1 Actinomycetota bacterium | reverse complement strand
CACTATGGCCATCTCTATCTAATCTCAATCTCTTTGCACAAGGCTAAAGAGAATCCAACATAAGAAGGCAGGAAATAATGAGTGAAATAATCCAAGAGAAAATTGTTGAGATAACAAACTTCCTTAATCAGAAATATGGCGAATTTCGAGATTCACGATTTTATAGAGCGCTCAGCGAAGAACGTGGCGATGTTCCAGGATGGGTGCTTGTTGTACTGATGACAACCGGACTCGTGACGGCAATATGGACAATCGCTGCACCAAGACTTACAGCAATTCTCAGGAATTCGCTCGATTCGATGAATGGAATCCGGTAATTGAAATTTAGGCAGGTATCTGATGTCATCCGGGGCTTTGTTAGGAATGAACGAGGGAATGTAGAAAGTTCGCTTGTCCTGATTCCCCTGCTTATCCTCTTTCTGATTACAACTCAGCTAACGATTGCAATCCATACCCGGAATATGAGCAGTGTTACTGCCCAAGATAGCGCCTCGGTCGAGGGAGTTAGTGGAAATTTTTCGTCCTCGGATACCTTCATTCATATTAACTCTCCCGACCCAGATCAGAATTTGGATTTAGTTGTAACCCATAAAACTGGCATCTTGCCCCGCATAGTGCCTGGCTTGCAAGAGCTTATTCATCGCGAACCTGCCACGGATGTATTGGGCGTTGCAGTAGTTGAAAATCGACGATGAAGAGAAATATTTTAACTGACGAATCCGGAAGCGCTTCTGTTGAATTTGTTCTCCTAGCGATTCCGTTATTCCTTCCTGTCCTAATCTTTATGGCAAATTTCTCCGAGATCACAGATTCGCACACTGCTCTACGAACTCTTGCTCGCGAATCAGCTCGTGCCTTTGTTATGAGCGAAAGCGATGAAATTGCATTTCGCGTAGCAGAAGAGGTAGTCGAGAAGGGTTCAGCTGTTCTGGGATACCAAGGCACAGTGATTCTAGATATTGAATGTAGCCAAAAACCATGTATCTCACCGGATGGAAGAGTCACAGCAACAGTAACTACTCGCCTTAAGAGTTCGAAGAGTTTCAGTGTTTCCGCAATCTAATATGTCTCACCTTGGTCATGATTCGGAAAATAGCGAAATATAATCGAGGTTCAGTCTCCCTCGTAGTTATGAGTCTTTTTCTCATCACTGTTGTGACAATTGCAATTTTGACCGACATAACAAGTGTTTACTTGGCAAAGCGATCGCTTACACAGGCGACTGAAGCTGCAGCTCAACGAGGTGCTCGAAATCTCAATGCAGATGCTTATTATCGCGGTGAATACAACGTAACAAAATCTCTCTTGGCTCTTGCGGGTTACGGCGAGAGTGATCCTGGAATTCCAATTGATTGCGAGAAAGGAAGGAACGATGCAGTGCGTGCACTTGCAGATTGGAGTAGCGCTGGAGAATCAGTCATGCGCCGAAATCTCGGCGTAATTAGCCTCCAAAAAATATCGTGCGATGGTTACCGAATAGCTCTCACAACAACATCTACTGCTTCGCTTCCATTTCTCTTACCTTTTACTGGAATTTCAAAAGTTCAAATCTCAGCAAGTATTGGAAGTGTTGATGAGCGAAAATCGACCTCTAATTACTATGGAATCAGTATTGGCGGGGTTAATTCACGGTAATTTCAGAGTAGATAACTTCTCGCTATCCTTAACCCATGGCTCGCGAATATAACCTTGAAATCCAGGAGATAAGCGCGACCCTTACTTCTATTGAAAAAGTCTTGGATCTGCCGAAACTTGAGGCGGAGGCTGTTGAACTTGAAGCTGCTGCGGGAGTTCCGAATTTATGGGATGACCCGGAGAAGGCGCAGGCGGTGACAAGTAAATTGTCGCGAGTGCAATCAACGATTGCTCGCCTTAAGGGACTACGTCGACGTGTTGATGATTTGCCGGTTCTCTTTGAGTTAGCTGCGGGAGAGCCAGACGGTTCGGGCCACGGTGATGCTGAGAACGAACTTGATTCAACGGTGAAGGCAATTCGCGAACTTGAAGTAACGACCTTATTAAATGGTGAGTACGACGATCGTGATGCGCTAATTACGATTCGCTCAGAGGCCGGTGGAGTTGAGGCGGCTGACTGGGCTGAGATGTTGATGCGTATGTATCTGCGTTACTGCGAACGACATGAATTTAAAGTCGATGTTCTAGAAACTTCATACGCAGAAGAAGCAGGAATAAAATCGACAACATTTCGCATTACAGCGCCATATGCCTATGGAACGCTTTCTGTGGAGCAGGGCACTCATCGCTTAGTGCGTATTTCTCCATTTGATTCACAATCTCGTCGCCACACATCTTTTGCTGGCGTTGAAGTTGTTCCCGTTGTAGAACAGAGTGATCACATTGAGTTGGATGAAAAGGAAGTTCGCGTCGATGTCTATCGTTCATCAGGTCCTGGGGGACAAGGTGTGAATACAACTGACTCTGCAGTGCGATTGACACATATTCCAACTGGAATCGTTGTCTCATGTCAGAATGAACGTTCGCAGATTCAAAATAAGGCAACGGCAATGGCTGTCTTGCAATCAAAATTATTGGAACGTCGCCGCCAAGAAGAGCAGGCGAAGATCAATGCGCTCAAAGGTGATAATTCAGGATCATGGGGAAATCAGATGCGTTCCTATGTACTTGCGCCATATCAAATGGTGAAAGATCTGCGCAATAACCATGAGACGGGAAATACATCTGCTGTTTTAAATGGTGAAATTGATGACTTTATCGAGGCAGGAATTCGCTGGCGCCGTAGCGCTTCCTCATAATTTGCCTGTGAATTCTTATAAATACCCCGAATCAACCCATATATCTGGCTGCTTCTCCTTAAACTAGGGTCAGGTCTCGAGAGCGCGGAGCAGAAGTGATTAAGTTTGAAAATGTATCGAAGATTTACTCTGGTCAGGATCGCCCTGCCCTAGAGAACGTGAACGTTGAAATCCTCAAGGGCGAATTCGTCTTCCTTGTTGGTATGTCAGGTTCTGGTAAATCAACTTTCTTGCGATTGATTCTGCGCGAAGAGCGACCAACAACAGGAATTATCCATGTTGCTGGAAAAGATTTAGGCACACTTGCACACCATAAAGTTCCGGAGCTTCGCCGCCAGGTAGGAACAGTCTTCCAAGATTTCCGTTTGCTTCCTAATAAGACGATTTCAGAGAACATTGCATTCTCACTTCACGTACTTGGTTACTCTCAGAAAGAGATCAATCGCGAAGTTCCAGAGATGCTCGAACTTGTGGGACTTGAAGATAAGGGCGATCGCTTGCCATCAGAGATTTCAGGCGGTGAGCAGCAGCGTGTAGCTATTGCTCGTGCCTATGTCACACGCCCTGCAATCATCATCGCCGATGAACCAACAGGAAACCTTGACCCAGCGCTTTCAGTTGGAATTATGAAGTTGCTTGATCGAATTAATCGTGAGGGCACAACTGTTTTGATGGCAACACACGATTCAGGAATCGTCGATCAGATGCGTAAGCGCGTCATTGAGCTCGATGGTGGCCATGTTATTCGCGATCAAGTTCGCGGTGTCTACGGATACACCGGATAATTCTTATGAAAGATATGGAGCAGTAGATATGCGCGCAGGATTTTTACTCAGCGAAGTTCGTATAGGACTTCGTCGCAATCTCACAATGACCTTTGCGGTGATAGTCACTGTAGCAATCTCGCTTTCACTTCTGGGCATCGGATTACTTTCTAATTCACAAGTAAGTGCGATGAAAGATTATTGGTATGACAAGATTGAAGTCTCCGTATTTCTCTGCGGAACTCTTTCCGAGTCACCATCGTGTGGCGGTGGAGTTGTCACTCCTGATCAGCGCGCATCCATTAAGGCAGATCTCGACAAACTTCCTGTAGTTGATAGCGTCTTCTATGAATCACAGACTGAAGCCTTTGTGCGTTTCCAGGAACGCTTTAAGAACTCTGCAATTGCGCAGAATGTGACTGCAGATCAACTTCCAGAATCATTTAGAGTAAAGCTGAAAGATCCAACACAATTTGATGTCGTTGTGAGCGCATTTAGCGGACGCCCTGGCGTAGATATTGTTCAAGATCAACGGACAATTCTTGAGAAGTTCTTCCGTCTGCTTGCAGTGCTTCGCAATGGCGCCCTCATCATTGGCTTGCTCTCTGTTCTCACAGCTGCGTTGCTTATTAGCAACACACTTCGTATTGCAGCCTTTAACCGCCGCCGTGAAACTGGTGTGATGCGACTCGTGGGTGCATCTTCCTGGTCAATTCAACTTCCATTCTTAATGGAAGGAATCTTCTCAGCCTTTGTTGGATGGATCCTTGCAACGGGGCTTCTCTCTGCTCTGAAATATGTAGTGCAGGCAAAGGTCGCACCACTACTTACCTTCACCAAATTCTTTGGATGGGGCGAAGTCGCTGCAGCATCAGCTTGGTTACTGCTTACCGGGTTGGTCGTTTCTACCGTTGCATCAATAATTACTCTTCGTCGCTACCTCAAGGTCTAGCGCCATGGTGAAGGAACTGGGCAAGAAGCTCATCGCTCAGAATAAGAAAGCTCGACATGATTTTGCTATTGAAGATGTTTATGAGTGCGGAATTGTTCTCATGGGCACAGAGGTGAAATCACTGCGCGCAGGGCGTGCATCGTTAATCGATGGCTTTGCGATGATTGAAAATGGCGAACTCTGGTTACATGGTGTGCATATTCCTGAATACACCGAGGGAACATGGACCAATCACACTCCACGTCGTAAACGAAAGTTATTGGTCAATAAGATTGAACTACGCAAGATTGCTGTGCGCACAAAAGATTCTGGCATCACCCTTGTTCCGCTTCAATTGTATTTTAAGGATGGCAAAGCGAAGATCGAAGTTGCTATCGCAAAAGGTAAGAAGGCGCACGATAAGCGCGGTACTTTGATGGAGCAGCAAGCCACCCGTGATATTAACCGCGAGCTATCGCGTCGGCAGTCTGGAAAAGATTCTTAAATACTTGCTTCGGCGAAGTGGAGAATAAGAGAATGAGAATTGAAACAGAACGTCTCATCCTTCGCCCCATGGTGTTAGGTGATGAAGATGATCTTCTGGAATATCAATCACATCCCGATATCGTCCGTTATATCCCATGGCCGCAGCGCACGCGCGAGCAAGTGCGTAGCGCAATAGAGAAAGTAGTAGAGACTGGAAAGTATCAACTCTTAGAAGATCACGACTATCTAGTACTTGTCTGGGAAGTTAAAGCTGGCGCACATGCTGGAAAAGTGATCGGGCAATCCAATATGGCACTTCGTTCGGCAACAGATAAGTGTTCTGATATCGGCTGGGTTACCCACCAGAACTTTCAGCGACAGGGATATGCACTCGAAGCCACGCGCGCACTGATGGAATATGCCTTCTCGCATTTTCCACTTCATCGCATTGTTGCTGATATTGATACACGTGTTCCAGAGTCAGCAGCCCTTGCAGAGAAGCTCGGGATGCGCCTTGAAGGAACTTTTAAAGATGGGGAATTCTTTAAAGGATCTTGGTGCGATATGTGGCTCTATGCGATTCTCAAGAGTGAGTTCCACGCTTAATTTCTCACTTGTCATAGGTGTTGCGTATACTTGAGCCATCGCTTAGACAGATCGAGTCAGCAGACAAGAATGCTCACTCCATACCTTCTAAGAAACCAATCCACTCAAATAAGTTTTCCTAGTGAAAATTGCAGTGGGTGAGTTGTCGAAAAATATTGATAATTAAATAGTGTGAATTACGTTTCTCAACGTAGTTCCCAAGATTAACTTGGGGGTGAACGGTCTCGACTTTAGTTGTTGGGGCAGGGGAAGCGGGCCGAGGAAGCCGGGATGATCTCGTAAACCATGAAACCTGTGCAAAAATAACTGCAGACAACAGTCGCAGTGATTTCGCCCTAGCTGCATAAGCTAGTACCGAATCCGTCAGCCCGGGCGCGCTCTCGTCCCGGAACCTGGCGTCGCTAGAGAGCTCTTCATCGAGATAGCGTTGCGAATATCTCGAGAGAACAGTTTCGCAAATGAGTTCGTTGAATACTTGTGTGTAAGAGATTCAGGACTGAGAAAACGTTAAACGCACTACGCCCGTAGAAGCCCTGTTTTAATTCTGAAGGACCCGGGTTCGATTCCCGGCACCTCCACTAGCTCTCTTTCATGCTCTCAAATATCTCTTTGCAGATGGGGCAGACAGGATATTTCTGCGGATCGCGAGAAGGAACCCACTTCTTTCCGCAGAGCGCTTTAACAGATTTACCTGTTACTGCTGATTCAACAATCTTCTCTTTCTTTATGTAATGCGCAAAGCGATCATGTCCGCCATCATCTTCTTGCTCAACAGGGCGCGTAAGTGTGTCTGTATCTGCACCCGTAATAGGTGAATCAAGAGTCGGTAATCCTCGTCCGGAATCAGCTCGAATTATCAGAGTCATAAGCGCATTATCTACTGAAAATGCGTCACCGTGCACAAACCCTCTACCTGTAGAATCTCCCAATGAAAGACTTACTGCGCACTGAGCACCTTTCTCGTGCTGATGTCGATTTACTGCTCGATACAGCAGCTGACTTTGCATCAAATCCGCTCCGCTCGAATACAGCGTTGAGCAATAAGACTGTCGCGATTTATATGACAAAGCCTTCAACTCGAACTCGCCTGGCCTCAGAGACAGCGGTCGCGCACTTGGGTGCAACACCCATCTTTCTTCGCGGTGATGATCTGCAGCTTGGTCGCGGTGAAACAATCGCAGATACTGCCAAAGTCATCAGTGGTTTCTGTGACGCCCTGATTATCCGTACCTTCAAGCAATCAGATGTTGACGAACTGGGTGCGCAATCTTCCATTCCAGTTATTAATGGCCTAACCGATGATGATCATCCGACTCAGCTACTTGCAGATTGGGTCACCATTCGCGAGAAGTTC
>JBAWXP010000055.1:0-6927 GCA_037143995.1 Actinomycetota bacterium | reverse complement strand
GCATATGTCAGTGTTCCACCTGTTGCAACGATTGATGCGCCACTAGATGGAATTCGAATTGTCCATGTGGGCGCAAATGCCGCAGTAAATTTTGTAATTGCGCTCTCTATCTTCTTGCCTGTCTTTACATATCCGGTCAGAGTGAGGGATACATCAGAGTAATTCCATGATCTATCTGCTTTTGGTGCAGAACTGCGGACTACCGAAGTGACGGCCCCAGCTTTATTTATCTTTATCAAAATGCCATCGCGAATTCCGGAGTTCTTCTTTCCACCAAGGGTTTCAGAGCTAGAACCAAATACGCTCATTGTTGAATCAGCGCTACGTACTACGGCGTTAAGTTGGGTCTTTGACGTTCCGATTGTTATTAACTTTCCGAAGGCGCCCGTTGATGACATAGATAGAGCGAATGATTTATCAGCTGATCGACCGACCAGCGAGACTCCACTTGCATTGGCTGAGATTGCGCTAATGAGAGCAGGTGTTGGCTGGGTGAGTGAATATGTCGCAAGCAGATCACCAGTTGGAGAAAGTTTCCACATAGTTAAAAGGTTCATATCGCTACGTAACTTTGTCACTGGCTCAGCAACTACTCCATCTGGGTTATCTGGAGGTAATTGAACTGTTGTTGTCTCTGCAGCAACTACCTGTGCAGAGGCACCAGCTAGCCAGAGATTTCCACTGCTATCTACTGCGCCAGCCAAGGCAATCTCATCTGCCCCAGAATCAATGGTCTTCTGCCATAGCTGGGTACCGTTTGGATCAAGTCCTGTCAGGACGACATTGGAATTAACCCCACCAGTATTTACATATGTGATGAGAGTCTTGCCAGAGATAAGTAAGCCTTCAGCACCTGGTGCCGTGGTGAGTACATCCACTTTCTTTATTGCAACGCTCTTTGTAGCAGCGTCAGCAATTGGCGAAAAGTTCAGCGGTACTACTGCAAGTGCAACGATGAGAAGAACTGAACGACTAAATCTTGCACTGGATTTCATTACTGGGCGAGCTCTCCAGCGCGACGTGCAGAGGCTGCCATGGCTCGTGCCACAATCTCAGAGATTCCTGCTTCATCAAATACTGCGAGCGCTTCGGCAGTTGCACCTTTGAGGCTGGTAACTTTTTCACGAAGTCGAGTGGGAGTTTCACCTGATTCATCAAGGAGCGCTGCTGCTCCGACGATAGTTTGAATCGTCAGCGTTGTTGCATCTTCTCGCGATAAGCCCATAGCAACTGAGCCATCGACCATCGCTTCAACAAATCTAAAGAAGTAGGCAGGTCCTGATCCGCTGGTACCGGTCAGTGCATTCTGTAAATCTTCAGGTATTTCAATCGCCTTACCTGTTGCAGCAAGTAGGGACTTCACAAAATCTCGTTGTGCCGCTGTTACTCCTGCACTGAGTGAATATCCCGCCATTCCCTTACCAATCAAGGTTGGCGTATTGGGCATAACGCGAGCAATAGATTGATGGCCACGCAAACCGGCAGAGATTCCTGCAATTGTCTTACCGGCTAGAAGTGAGATGACAAGGGCGTCACTACGAAGATGGGGAGCTATCTCGGGCATGAGATCGGCAAGTCCTTGAGGTTTGATGCCAAGAAGGACCACATCACTTATCTGAAGCGCTTCTTCCAGAGTCTTAACAGTGATTGAATATTTGGTAACTAACTCATCACCTCTCTCAGAGCGACGAACAACGGCAGAGATAGAAGAAGCAGGTGCTCCAGATCGAATGAGGGCAGCGATAAATGCTTCGCCCATAACTCCGGCACCAACGACTGTTATCTGATTAGCCATGGCGAAAGAGTACGCGTAGGCTCTGCGACTATGTCAGAGATAAAGCCAGGTTTCGCTCGCGACTGGGTCGAATTTGCAGACCCGAATGATGAGGAAGAAATCTTTAAGTGTGACCTAACGTGGTTAACCTCGTTCTGGACCTGTATCTATGGCGATGGCTGCCAAGGTGTATTTAAGGACCGTCCCAACGATGGTTGCTGCACCGAAGGCGCTATGTACTCTGATGAAGATGATGAAGAGCGCGTACGTAAAGCTGCTGAATTCTTAACTCCTGAAATGTGGCAATTCTATGAAGAAGCTCGCCCCAAGAAGCCGGGCGGAAAACTTCGTATTTCAGATTTAGATGAAGATAAAGATCGCAAGACTCGTACAGTAAATAATGCTTGTATCTTCCTTAACCGTAAAGGCCATGAAGCTCCAGGTTTTACTGGTGACTTCGGTTGCGTACTGCACCACCTTGCACAGAAGCGCAATATCCACTTTGTCGATACAAAGCCAGATGTTTGTTGGCAACTTCCACTTCGCAGAAGTTTTGAAACTCGCGAAGTCGGCGAGCGCGAATATTCAGTAACAGTTATCGGTGAATACGAACGCCTTGGTTGGGGCGATGGCGGAGATGATTTCGATTGGTACTGCACAAGCAATACCGATGCACACGTGGGAAGTGAACCTGTCTATATTTCCAATAAGGCAGAGCTCTCGCAGTTGATGGGCAAAGATGCATATGCAATCTTGGCCGAGCATTGCGATCGCCGCGTACAAGGCATTCGCGATGCGCAGGCTCGCTCATTGCCGCTCTTCGTGATTCAACACCCAGCCACACTCGCTGCCGGCAAGTAGTCAGCGCCCTGCTCTAACCTACGACTATGGCCAAGGTTGAGAAGGATCCATTCCGTTGCTCCGAATGTGGTTGGACATCCCAGAAATGGGTTGGACGATGCGGTGAGTGCCAGGCATGGGGTTCTGTCGAAGAGCTTGCAGCCCCTAAGAAACTCTCACTCGTTCCAGGTTCTGTTACATCAAAGGCGACACCCATCGGCGATGTCGATCTCTCATCTGCTCGTGCACGTGCAACGGGAGTCTCTGAACTCGATCGCGTTCTTGGTGGCGGGTTAGTTCCCGGCGCTGCAATTCTCCTTGCAGGCGAACCCGGCGTTGGTAAATCAACTCTCCTCTTATCAGTTGCCGCACAGACTGCAGCAAAAGGAATTCCAGCTCTCTATATCTCTGGCGAAGAATCAGCGTCGCAAGTTCGCCTTCGCGCCGAACGCATCAACGCGGTTGACCCCAAATTATTTCTTGCATCAGAGACAGATTTAGGCGCAGTCATCGCGCATATTGATGCAGTTAAACCTGAACTTCTCATTATCGACTCAGTACAGACAATTGGATCATCGACTGCCGATGGCTCACCTGGTGGCGTTACACAAGTGCGCGAGGTTGCAGGTGCACTGATTCGTATCTGTAAAGATCGTGATATCACATTGCTGCTAGTTGGCCATGTCACCAAAGATGGATCAATTGCAGGCCCACGACTTCTCGAACATATCGTCGATGTTGTTCTTCAATTTGAGGGCGAACGCCATTCACGTCTTCGCTTGATTCGCGCAATTAAAAACCGTTTTGGCGCCAGCGATGAGGTCGGATGCTTCGATCTCAGCGATACCGGTATCGAGAGCGTTCTCGATCCCACAGGTTTATTTACATCGCGCCATGCAGAACCCGTGCCAGGCACATGTGTCACCGTTACTCTCGAAGGTCGTCGTCCCTTGCTTGCTGAAATCCAAGCGCTCGTCAGCGCAGGTCGCGAGAATGATTTCGGAAATGCCCGTCGCGTCACAAGTGGACTTGATTCAGCACGTACATCGATGACGCTCGCAGTCCTCGAGCTGCGCGCACATATTCGCGTTGGTGGTCGCGACGTCTATGCCGCAACTGTTGGCGGAATGAAGATGTCAGAACCGGCGGCCGATCTCGCACTTGCACTCGCTGTTGCATCAGCGGCCAAAGGTTTAGCACTTCCCGCAGATCTCGTTGCTATCGGTGAAGTCGGACTTGCTGGCGAAATCCGCAAGGTCAGTGGCGTATCTCGTCGATTAGCCGAGGCGTATCGCCTTGGTTTTAAGCGCGCACTTGTTCCATCAGGTTCTGATGTAAAGATTGATGGCATGGAGATTGTTGAAGTTTCCCGTCTTGATCAAGCGCTGCAGCGAGTAAAAATCACTGGCGAATAATGCTCGAGAAAGAGATTATTTCTTGGTTTAAGAAGAATAAACGCGATCTTCCGTGGCGTAATACAGATACATGGGGAGTTCTTGTATCCGAATTTATGTTGCAACAGACCCCTGTTAATCGAGTTCTCCCGGTCTATACCGAGTGGATGAAACGCTGGCCCACTCCAGCAGAACTCGCAAAGGCAACGCCCGCCGAAGTAATTACTGCATGGGGTCGCCTTGGTTACCCCCGTCGCGCACTTCGCTTGCATGAATGCGCCAAGGTAATTACTACCGAATATAAAGGCGCTATCCCTCGTGAAGAGGCAGAACTTCGCACACTTCCCGGCGTCGGTGAATACACCGCAGCAGCAATGGTTGCCTTTGCATTTGGTGGCCGATCGCTTGTTCTCGATATCAATATCCGCAGACTCTTTGCACGTATCTTCGATGGCGTGCAATCTCCAAAGCTCTCTGCAACCAAAGATGAGAAATCTAGGTATGAAGAGTTAATCCCAAAGAGAGATCCGCACTTGTGGGCTGCTGCAACGATGGAACTTGGTGCGCTGATCTGCACATCACAATCGCCTAAATGCGGAATCTGTCCGGTAGCAAACGATTGCACCTGGCGCAGCCTTGATTACCCGCAATCTGATGTCGTAAAGCGCACACAAACGTGGCATGGCACAGATCGTCAATGTCGCGGAACTGTTGTTCAAGCGCTACGTGAGAATGAAACTCTCACCAAAGCAGAGATTTCTCAGCTTTGGGATGTGCCATCTCAATTGGAGAAGGCGCTCTTAACTCTTCTCGATGATGGGCTTATCGAAGCTCGAGGTAAGAATAGGTTCTCGCTACCGAGAAGTTAATAAGGGCTAAAGATTAAGCAGTAGGTGCTTCAGCTAAATTTTCAGGAGTGTCAGGGGACGAAACCTTGGGAGAACCCTTAAATGTGAACTTCGCCTCTGCGCCTTCACCTTCGACATCAACAACGATAATTTCGCCAGCCTTGAGCTCGCTAAACAAGATTCGCTCGGAAAGTGAATCTTCGATTTCGCGTTGAATAACACGACGCAGTGGACGTGCACCAAGTAGCGGGTCGTAACCGCGAGCTGCAAGGAGGTCCTTTGCAGCTTGTGTGAGTTCGATTCCCATATCTTTTGCCTTAAGGCGATCATCAAGATTGGCGATCATAAGGTCAACAATCTGAATGATTTGATCTCTTGTGAGCTGATGGAAGACGATGACATCATCAATGCGGTTGAGGAATTCTGGGCGGAAGTGGTTCTTGAGTTCATCTTGAACCTTGCCCTTCATGCGATCGTAATTCGTTAAATCATCATCAGCATTGGCAAAGCCAAGCCCAAGTGATTTAGAGATATCGCGAGTTCCAAGGTTTGTTGTCATGATGATGACAGTGTTCTTAAAGTCAACGGTGCGACCTTGTGCATCGGTCAGACGTCCATCTTCGAGTACCTGAAGAAGTGAGTTGAAGATATCTGGATGAGCTTTTTCGATTTCATCGAAGAGCACAACAGAGAATGGGCGACGGCGAACTTTTTCAGTTAACTGTCCACCTTCGTCATATCCGACATACCCTGGAGGAGAACCAAAGAGGCGGGATGCTGTGTGACGTTCTGAGTATTCAGACATATCGAGTTGAATCAACGCAGTCTCATCACCAAATAAGAATGATGCAAGTGTGCGTGAGAGCTCTGTCTTACCAACTCCAGATGGGCCAGCGAAGATAAATGAACCACCAGGGCGCTTTGGATCTTTCAGACCTGCACGAGTACGGCGGATTGCTTGTGACAGGGCCTTAATCGCTTGATCTTGTCCAATAACGCGGCGGTGCAATTCATCTTCCATGCGAAGAAGACGCGCTGTCTCTTCTTCCGTCAACTTAAATACTGGAATACCAGTTGATGCTGAAAGTACTTGAGCGATGAGCTCTTCATCCACTTCAGTGACCTTATCAAGATCAGTTGCCTTCCAATTCTTTTCAGCTTCCTGCTTTTCAAGAATGAGAGTCTTCTCTTTATCGCGAAGTGCAGCAGCCCCTTCAAAATCTTGTCCATCAATTGCAGATTCTTTCGCCTTGCGAGCTTCGGCGATCTTGTCATCAAATGCACGGAGTTCGGCAGGTGCTGTCATGCGCTTAATGCGAAGGCGTGAACCTGCCTCATCGATAAGGTCGATCGCCTTATCTGGAAGGAAGCGATCTGAAACATAACGATCTGCCATATTTGCAGCAGCTGCAAGTGCACCATCGGTAATGGATACGCGGTGGTGGGTTTCGTAGCGATCGCGAAGACCTTTAAGGATTTCAATCGTGTGAGCAACTGATGGCTCTTTCACCTGAATTGGTTGGAAGCGACGCTCGAGTGCAGCATCTTTTTCAATGTGCTTGCGATATTCATCGAGAGTTGTCGCACCAATTGTCTGGAGTTCACCACGTGCGAGCATTGGCTTAAGGATGCTTGCTGCATCGATTGCACCTTCTGCGGCTCCTGCACCCACAAGTGTGTGAATCTCATCGATAAAGATAATGATGTCGCCGCGAGTTTTGATCTCTTTCAGCACTTTCTTAAGGCGCTCTTCAAAATCTCCACGGTAGCGAGAGCCTGCAACAAGTGCACCCAAGTCGAGTGAGTACAACTGCTTATCTTTCAAAGTCTCTGGGACATCATTCTTTGCAATTGCTTGTGCAAGACCTTCGACAACTGCAGTCTTTCCAACGCCTGGTTCGCCAATAAGTACCGGGTTATTTTTTGTACGACGTGAGAGAACCTGCATCACGCGCTCGATCTCTAATTCACGACCGATAACTGGGTCGAGCTTTCCTTCGCGAGCAGCTTGTGTGAGGTTGCGACCAAATTGATCGAGGACGAGAGATGTAGATGGAGTTCCTTCTGCAGG
>JBAWXP010000054.1:0-6944 GCA_037143995.1 Actinomycetota bacterium | reverse complement strand
TGGCGGATACCGCCAAGCGTATTAAGCTACTGATTCGGTAAGAATTGAAACGCGGTCGTTAGAGACTGATAAGAAGCCTCCACGGACCTGGAACTCTTGAGTCGTTCCATCTGTGCCTTTAATGTTGACACTTCCGTCGACTAGTACGCCAAACAAAGGTGCGTGACCTGGAAGAACTCCAAGGTCACCTTCGGTGGTGCGTGCTGAGACAAATGATGCCTGCCCGGACCACACCTGTTGTGTTGGCGATACTAGTGCGACGTTAAGAGCCATGAGTTAGTTCTTAGCCAATTCTGCAGCCTTGCGCTCGACATCGTCGAGGCCACCGCACATGAAGAATGCTTGTTCTGGAACGTGGTCGTACTTTCCATCAGCAAGTGCTTCGAATGCTGCGATTGTGTCTGTGAGCGGAACGAATGATCCATCGAGTCCGGTAAAGACCTTGGCCACGAAGGTGTTCTGTGACAAGAAGCGCTGGATACGACGTGCACGACCTACGAGAACGCGGTCATCTTCTGACAATTCGTCGATACCGAGAATTGCGATGATGTCCTGAAGATCCTTGTAACGCTGCAAGATCTGCTTAATGCGGTTAGCAACACGGAAGTGGTGCTCGCCGATGTAGCGAGGATCAAGGATTCGAGATGATGAATCGAGCGGATCCACAGCTGGGTAGATACCAAGCTCTGAAATCGGACGAGACAACACTGTTGTTGCATCTAAGTGCGCGAATGTTGTGTGTGGAGCTGGGTCGGTGATGTCATCTGCAGGAACATAAATTGCCTGCATAGATGTAATCGAGTGACCACGTGTTGAAGTAATACGCTCCTGAAGCTGACCCATTTCATCTGCAAGTGTTGGCTGGTAGCCCACTGCAGATGGCATACGGCCGAGAAGTGTTGATACTTCAGAGCCTGCCTGAGTAAAGCGGAAGATGTTATCGATGAACAAGAGAACGTCCTGCTTCTGAACATCGCGGAAGTACTCAGCCATCGTAAGTGCTGACAAAGCAACACGAAGACGCGTGCCAGGTGGCTCATCCATCTGACCGAAGACCAAGGCGGTCTTATTGATAACGCCCGTCTCGGTCATTTCAAGGAACAAGTCGTTACCTTCACGAGTACGTTCTCCAACGCCGGCGAATACAGATACACCACCGAAGTTTTCAGCTACGCGATAAATCATTTCCTGGATAAGAACAGTCTTACCTACACCTGCACCACCGAAGAGACCGATCTTTCCACCCTTTACATACGGTGTAAGAAGGTCGATAACTTTGATACCTGTCTCGAACATTTCAGTCTTTGACTCGAGCTGATCGAATGCAGGTGCGTTACGGTGAATTGACCAACGCTCCTTGATATCGAGTGATGATGTTGGAACGTCTAGGGATTCTCCGAGAGTGTTGAAGACGTGGCCCTTTGTGACATCACCAACTGGGACAGAGATAGCTGAACCGGTGTCTGTTACTTCAGCACCGCGCACCATTCCATCCGTTGGTTGCATCGAGATCGCGCGCACGAGGTTATCTCCAATGTGCTGCGCTACTTCGAGGGTCAAGGTACGAGTAGTGCCACTCATGGTGGTCTCTACGTGAAGCGCGTTAAAGATCGATGGCATTGAATCTGCGGGGAATTCAATATCCACCACCGGTCCAATAACTCGGGCTACGCGGCCTTTACCTGCTGCTGACATCATTCACTCCCTGCACTAGCTGAGGCCAACGCATCTGCGCCGCCAACAATTTCACTGATTTCCTGGGTAATTTCTGCTTGACGGGCAGCGTTCGCAAGTCGTGTGAGCGACTTGATGAGATCCTCAGCATTGTCAGTTGCTGATTTCATAGCGCGACGACGAGCTGCATGTTCAGAGGCAGCCGATTGCAACATCGCGTTAAAGATACGTGCTTCGATATAACGAGGAAGAAGAGCGTTAAGAACTTCTCCTGCATTAGGTTCGAATTCATACATAGGAAGCAGACCTGTTGGCACTGGCTCTGAAGATTCAACTACTTCCAGAGGAATCATGCGCTTAGCTGTTGCTTCCTGGGTCAACATAGATTTGAACTGAGTAAAGATGATGTGAATTTCATCCACACCGATATTTGATTCAGTTGAATCTGCAAGGAATGCTGCAAGAAGTGAATCCGCGACTTCCTTTGCATTTTCATATGTTGGGTTATCTGAGAAACCTGTCCACGTTCCGGCCATTTCGCGGTTACGGAACTTGTAATAGTTCACTGCCTTACGGCCCACGAGGAAGTTAGAGACCTGTAAACCACGTTCACGGAGAAGGGCGGCGAGCTTCTCGCCTTCCTTAATCGCATTCGTTGAGTACGCACCAGCCATACCGCGGTCTGCAGAGATGATCAAAATCGCTGCGCGACGTGGATTCTCATGCGCCGTAGTCAAAGGATGGTTCGTTGAAGAGTATGTAGCAACTGCAGATACTGCACGAGTCAACTCATTTGCATAAGGGGTCGACGCTGTTACACGTTGTTGCGCCTTAACGATACGAGAAGCAGAGATTAACTCCATTGCTTTCGTAATCTTTTTAGTCGCTTTAACGGAACGCATCCGCCTGCGATATATGCGAAGTTGAGCACCCATGAGTTACTTCTTCACCGCCGGTGGGACGTGCTTTGTGATTGCTTCAGCTGCTTCAGAATCAAGGGCTTTGGCTGCTGCATCGTTAACAGCAGGAGCCACAGATGACTTGAACTGCTTCTTAAAGTCAGCAACCGCAGCATCCATCTTTGCAACAGTGTCATCTTCGAGCTGCTTAGTCTCTGAGATCACTGTAAAGATGTCCTTGCGTTCGCGACCAATGAAGTCGAGAAGTTCTGTTTCGAAGCGACGAATGTCAGCAACTGCAACATCATCGAGCTTGCCTGTTGTACCTGCCCAGATTGAGACAATCTGACGCTCGAGTGAATATGGTGAGTACTGACCTTGCTTGAGAAGTTCGACCATACGTGCACCGCGCTCGAGTTGAGCCTTTGATGCAGCATCAAGATCTGAACCGAAGGCTGCGAATGCTTCGAGCTCACGGAACTGTGCGAGGTCAAGACGCAAGCGACCAGCGATCTTCTTCATCGCCTTTGTCTGCGCAGAACCACCAACACGAGAAACAGAGATACCTACGTTAATCGCTGGGCGAACGCCTGCGTTAAAGAGATCTGTTTCAAGGAAGCACTGTCCATCAGTAATAGAAATTACGTTTGTAGGAATAAACGCTGAAACGTCATTTCCCTTTGTTTCAATGATTGGCAGACCAGTCATTGAACCGCCGCCGAGTTCATCGGAGAGCTTTGCACAACGCTCGAGAAGACGTGAGTGTAAGTAGAAAACGTCTCCAGGATACGCTTCGCGGCCTGGTGGACGACGAAGTAGCAATGAGACTGAACGGTATGCCTCAGCTTGCTTTGAGAGATCATCGAAGACGATAAGAACGTGCTCGCCGTTGTACATCCAATGCTGACCAATTGCAGAACCGGTGTAAGGAGCTAGGTACTTAAAGCCTGCTGGGTCTGATGCAGGGGATGCAACGATTGTTGTGTACTCCATCGCTCCTGCTTCTTCGAGCGCACCGCGAACAGATGCAATCGTTGAACCCTTCTGACCGATAGCGACGTAGATGCATTTAACCTGCTTCTTCTTATCGCCTGTAAGCCAGTTTTCGCGCTGGTTAATAATTGTGTCGATTGCAACTGCAGTCTTTCCGGTCTGACGGTCACCAATAATGAGCTGGCGCTGTCCACGACCGATTGCTGTCATTGCATCGATTGCCTTAATACCTGTTGCCATTGGTTCTTTAACAGGTTGGCGCTGAACTACAGAGGGTGCTTGAAGTTCGAGTGCACGTCGTGCATCTGGCTTGATCTCGCCCTTGCCATCGATTGGTCGACCAAGTGGGTCAACAACGCGACCGAGGAATCCATCACCGACAGGAACAGAGAGAACTTCACCGGTGCGACGCACGGATGTTCCTTCTTCAATACCTGCGTAATCGCCCAAGATAACAACACCGATTTCGCGCACGTCGAGGTTGAGTGCGAGTCCGAGTGTTCCGTTCTCGAATTGAAGTAGTTCGTTAGCCATTGTTGAAGGAAGTCCTTCAACGCGAGCGATTCCATCGCCTGCCTGACTTACTGTTCCGACTTCATCACGAGCCGCGGTGCCTGGATCGTATGACTTAACGAAGTTCGCTAAGGCATCCCGAATTTCATTCGGTTGGATCTTGAGCTCTGCCATGAGTTTCCCCTTTATTCCTGTTATTTATTTCCAGCTAGTGCGCGTCCGGCGCTAGCAAGTCGATGTGAAACGCTTCCATCTACAAGTTCATCTGCAAATCGCACTGATACTCCACCGAGGATTGCTGGTTCGACCTCGATGTTGACGCGAATTGGCTGACCAACCTGCTTTTCAATTGCTGTTGCAAGTCGTGATTTTTGAGCATCTGTAATATTTGATGCGACGCGGACTACCGCGATGAGTCGATTGCGGCGATTTGCAAGACCAAAGAGATAGTCAGCAAATGCTGCTTCAATGCTGCGACCGCGAAGGCTTGTGACAAGCGCTGCTGCAAGTCGCACAGTTGAGGCAGATGCCTTCTTTGAAAGTACTTCAGTAATCAGCGCAGATTTCGCTTCAGGTGTTCCAGTACCTACAAGCGCTTTACGCAATTCGAAGTTATCGACAACAAGCTGTGAAGTCTCGAAGAGTTCATCTTCTACGCGATCGAGTTCGTTATTGATATTTGCCGCAGATGCTTCAGCTTCAATCGCAAGTTGCTCGAGAACATGTACTAGGTCTCCTGCAGCTGACCAACGAAGAGTTGAGACAGATGTGAGTATTTCTAGCGCGGGTGCTGCAAGAGTCTTGGCAAAGAGATCCTTAACGAGTGCGCCCTTTGAGGCTGCATCACGCGCAGGATCTGCAAATGCACGACGGATTGAAGTGTTCTTAGATAGAACATCTGCTGCAAAGAAGAGTTGAGATGAGAGCTCAGAAGCGTGAGCAGCTGTTGCGCCTTTGACGGCAGCATCAAGCTTGCCGCGTGAAGTCACGAGTGACTGGCGGCTACTTCCTCCGAGATGGATTCTCATTCTCTTCTTTCTCTACTTAACTACTTGGACTTTTCGAGATCTTCGATGAAGCGTTCCACGATCCGTGATTGACGGGCCTGGTCATCTAGAGCTTCCCCGACAATCTTTGATGCGAGTTCGACTGCAAGTGCACCGACTTCATTGCGAAGGGAGGTAATCGCTTGCTGACGTTCTGCCTCAATAGATGCGTGTGCAGTCGCAGTGATGCGTGCTGCTTCTTCTTGTGCCTTTGTGCGAAGCTCTTCGAGAATAGTTGCACCTTGAATGCGCGCTTCTTCACGAAGCTTTGAAGCTTCACCTTGGGCTGATGAAAGTTGTTCGTTGTACTGAACGAGAGCGCGCTGTGCTTCTAGCTGCGCCTTTTCAGCACGTTCGATGCCGCCTTCGATTGCTTCGGTGCGAGCTGTGAATGCCTTTTCAAACATTGGCACAACTGCCTTACGAAGCACGAGGAATAGAAGGGTGAATGCAATTGCACCAACTACTAATTCAGCGGTATGCGGAATGAGTGGGTTGACCTTCTCTGCCTCAGCAGCGAAATTAAATGAGCGCATTGTGATCTCTAATTATTTTCTATTAATTAGAGTACGAATGCGAGAACGAGACCGAAGAGTGCGAGAGCTTCAGCGAGCGCGAATCCAAGGAACGCGATTGGCTGGAGAACGCTACGAGCTTCTGGCTGACGAGCTACGCCGTTGATGTACGCAGCGAAGATCATTCCTGTTGCAATTGCTGGACCAATTGCTGATAGGCCAAAACCGACCAGGTTGAGTGTGCCTGTCATTTTTTCTTACCTTTCGTTTGTTGTTTCATTAGGTATTGCTTTAGTGCTCGTCGGCAAGGGCGCCGGCGATGTATAGAGCTGTAAGCAGGGTAAAGATGTACGCCTGCAGGCATTGCACCATAAATTCAAAGAATGTAAGGGCAATACCAAATGCAAATGAGAATGGGCTAAATAACTTCATGATCAGATGTGAATCATGCATCATGTAATCACCGCCCATAATGAAGACGAGCAACAACAAGTGGCCCGCGAACATATTTGCAAAGAGACGTAGTGAGAGCGTCAATGGACGCACGATGAAGAAGGTCGCAAGCTCGATAGGAGTCAGCAAGATATATACCGGCAGTGGAACACCTGGCATAAATGCGATCTCCTTGAGGTACTTACCAAGACCTTGCTTGCGAATTCCAACGTAGTGGAAGACAAGGAAAGAGAAGATTGCGAGAACGTATGGGAATCCGACGTGGGACATTGCTGGAAATTGCAGCAGTGGCACGATTCCAAAGATGTTATTGGTCAGAACAAAGGTAAAGAGTGTGAAGAGATATGGGACAAAGCGCATAAAGTCATGACCGATGACATCGCGAGCTAAGTCATTACGCACAAATGCGTACACACTTTCTCCAGCAAATTGCAGCCTTGATGGGACAACAGCGGCCTTGCGTGATGAGAGCACGAAAAATGTTGATACAACTATTACTGAGAGAAATACGAGTAATACGGGCTTAGTCAGCCATGCAACTGAATCAGAAATTGGTGGGAGGTTGAAGTCGTTGGTGCTCGGTGGGACGAATCCAGCACCTGCTGCGTGTAAGTTAGCTAACGCGCGCACACACACTCCTCAAGAAATTATGGGTTATAGACCAAACGCTGGGGAAGCGCTCAAAGCAGGGCAACCTTATGTGGAAAAGCGGCTACCTGTGAAATCCGAGGGAAGCGGGTCTAGCGTGGGTCTGGTCACTTCCCTATGGGAAAACTATTCTCGCCCGAACCGTAGCCAGACGAGATAGAGAGCCCCGCCCATACCGACCAAGAGGCCGACCAGGGTGAAGT
>JBAWXP010000053.1:0-6957 GCA_037143995.1 Actinomycetota bacterium | reverse complement strand
ATACCTTGAACGAGAACTGTCTTTCCTGCACCGAGTGGGCCGTTAAGAAGGATGAGATCGCCCGCAACGCATTCAGCACCAATGCGCATTCCAAGGTTATGCATATCGGCTGCTGTTGCAATCTTCACTAGTTGAGGATAGTAGATACAAGAAAAGAAGAAGGGCCCCAGTCTCCCGAGGCCCTTCTTACTTAATTGTTAGTTACGAGAGTGACTTAAAAGTCGGTACTCGGAACTTATTGTCATAGGACAATCCGACCCTGCGTGCTGCAGTCGTGATTGGTCCCTGAGATGGGAACTTACCTGTGTTTACTGCTCCTGCAACCATCTTTGCTGCGGCAATGTACTGAGCCGAGGTGTAGTTACAGTGGCCTGTTCCTGCTCCAATTTCTGCAGCCAAATCAGGTGAACCAGCGGCAGTGAACTTGGAGTACTTAGGAGCAGTCTTTGCCCATAGCATGACCAACTTATTCACTGGAGCTTGATAGTTACGTGAGCTCTTTGCAGCAGCAATAGCCGCATCCTTTGCAGCAGCAAATTGTGTGCCGTAACCATCGATATACCACTGTGCAATAGATGCAGGTGTGTACTCATCTGATTCAGCAGCCATGATCACTGTTGGTTTTGCAATCGTTCCCTTAAGACCAATGAGTCCAGGAATCTTTGCAACAGCTGCAGCATCTGCTGTTTCACGTGGTGTTGCAGCCAGTGCGCCAAGCATGGCGTCAACTGCAGAGTTTCCACTGAAGGCAAATGAGTAGATATCGCGATCTGATGCAACGCGTGCTGCGTAGTTAGTCTTTGAGTTATCAAAGACCTTTCCACCAGTCAGCAATCCGCCATCTGCGATAAGCAAGCTCCCAGCAACTCCGACAGTTCCCATGTTTTCAAGAATTGCCACAGCTGGTGCAACGGCCAATGGATATGTCTCAGCAGCACCTGTTGGTCCTGAAGTTCCATCAACGTGCTTGCTTCGTGTAGGAATTCCTGCCATGGATCCGACTAAAAGAAGTGCGGAGCGTGATGGGATTCCTGCAGCCTCTAGGGCCTTACCTGCAGGGCTTGCTGTATCTGGCCATGCACCAGATGAAAGTCCACCAGAAAGTTTTCCTAGGACGGTAAGGACCTTGCCGATATTGGCTAGCTGCTCTGTTTGACGAACAACAGGGTCAGTTGAATATCCGCCAACCTTGATGCTTGGATCAAAGAATGCCTTAAATCCATAGAGTGCATCACCGAAGTAACTAATCATTGCATCACTTGGGTTAGCAGCAGGACAAGATAAGACAACGCCATCTACAAGATCAGGGTTTGTCTCAGCAAGCCTCTGTGTGTGCAATGATCCAAGAGAGTCTCCCCAGGCAATAACTTTCTTTGTTGTTGGGAACTTCTTCTTGAATGTTGCGATGAGTTCTACGTTTGCGGCAAGTGCTTCCTTGGCGTTCAAGCTTTGACGAGAGAAGCCAGAACCTGCAACACCATAGCCAGCTGCAACGAGTGCATTAACAACAGAGAGATCACCTGATGCGGAACGAGGACCAGGTTCAGCAGCGTTGGTAATTGTGTAAGGACCAACTGGTGCAAGAGTTGCTGGAATATTGATAGCTGGGCGAATTCCGTGGGACCAGATAAACACTGTTCCGTTGAAGTTCGCTGCTGCAATGAAGAGGTAAGGAGCGCCATCAGCACCCGCACCTGCGCACTGAGTGACGTAACTTGCAGTTGCGCACTGTGGGTCAGCTGCCTGAGCAACTGATGGGATTCCGATAACTGCTGTAGCCACAAGCGCTGCAGAAGCAACAGATGTGAGTACGCGTGATTTTTTGAGTGAGATTTTCATTAGTTTGGTAATCCCTTCGCAGGCATTGCAGGACGCTTGTATGAAGATTCAACAACCGGTCCATTGCCTGAGTCTGTTGTGTAGACGGTGTACTTGCCACCATCTGGCTTAAGTGCACCAGTTGGATCGTATGTACCAATCCAATATCCAGTTGCACCTACGTGCGCTGTTGCTGAATATCCAAGTGGAGTAAGGAATGGGTTAGCAAAAGATGCGCCCTTAGTCTCAATAGTCTTAATCAACCCTGCGCGAGTGAGATCAGAACCAGCTGCCTTCAGGGCCTGTACGGCGAGGAATGCGTTAGACATACCTGCAACAACGTTATTGTCGAAAGTCTGTGTTGGCTGAGCTGTTGCGTAGATTGACTGGAACAACTTGATGTATTCATCAGTTGCATCAGTTGGAGCAGGAGCGAATGAGAAGCCCTTTGCACCGTAGAGAAGTGGGACGTAAGCCTTGTTGGTAGCTGCGATTGTTGTTGCATCGCCACCGACTGAGCCGAGTACCCATTGAGTCTTGTACTGAGCTGCATATGCATTAGCAAGTGCTGCTGTTGACGCTGAAGAGACACCGAAGAGAACTGTTACTTCTGCTCCTGATGCCTTGAGCTTAGAGATCCAACCAGCACCAGTTGCTGGAAGTGACTGTGAGCCTGATGCATATGGGATGTACGTTCCAAATGTGATGCCTGCCTGCTTGAAGCCGGCAAGTGCATCGCGACCGAAGTCATCATCCTGATAGATAAGTGCGAGCTTCTTATCTGCATACTTCTCAATGAGGAACTTACCCATAATTTTTGCTTCCATTTGGTATGAAGGAAGAATTGAGAAAGTAGTTGGGTAGGCCTTTGCATCAGCAAATCCGCTGAAACCTGTGTTAACGAAGAGGGATGGAATTCCGCGCTTTGCTAGCTGTGTTGACGCTGAAATCGCCTTTGTGCTGGCGGTTCCAAGTGTTCCAACAAGAGCAAAAACTTTATCTTTCAGAATTAGCTCATTTGCCTTTGCTACAGCAGTTGAGGGAATGTATTGGTCGTCTTTGATTACCAAGGTAATTTTGCGACCATTTACTCCACCGTTATCGTTGACGTAATCGAAGTACGCCTTCATTGCGCCTGGAATCTTGTTGTAGCCAGGGGATGCGATACCAGTCATTGGGACTGTTATACCCAACTTGATTGATGTGGCAGTCACGCCTGGATCAGATGCTGCTTGTGCTGGTAACGAGCTAGCCGTCAACGCAGCAACTGCTAGCAACGCAGAAGTTAGAGCTAACTTCTGACGATTTGTTCGGATCATGTCATTCCTTCCATCGAGGGCCTCTAGGTTTTTTCCTAGAGGGATGTTCTATTTCGTTGCTCGCCTTTCGTGGCGCGCACGCATTTGTTCGACAGGTCCATTCGGGACAAATAGCACTGTCAAAATCAGCAACGCACTAACCACGAGTCCGGGCAAGTTATTGGCTACAACATCTGAACTCTGGAATCGGCTTACGACCGAATCCACGATTTCAGGTATCGCTACCAGTGTCACTGCCCCAATCATTACGCCTCCGAGGGTAGTTACGCCAGATAGGACTGCGCCTGTCGCAAGGGAAAATGAGAGGGTGAGCGGGAAGGCTCCGGGTGAGACGGTGCTGATAGTCATAGCTAAAAGAGCTCCCGCAAGGCCTGCGAGCCCTGCGCTGACGGTAAATGCGAGAACTTTATTGCGTCCAACATTAATGCCCGCAAGTTCAGCTGCAACATCGTTACTACGGACCGCCTTCCAACTTCTTCCATAACGTGAGTTCATAACATTTCGTAACCAATAGACACTTATCAATGCCGCAAGGCATGCGATCCAGAAGAACCACTTATATTGAGTGAAATCTGCACCGAGAGATGCTGGTGGCAGACCGATATCAAAGGCGAGCCCTTGTTCGCCACCTAAGATTGAAAATTGATTAGCGATAGACGGTAGTCCAATTGCAAGTGCAAGAGTTGTTCCTGCTAAATAAGGTCCACTTAATCGCGCGGCAGCAAGTCCCAATAAGTACCCACCGAGGGCTGCTGCGAGAACTGCAATGCAGAATGCAAGCCATACCGGAACTCCCCAGTGATTGCGAGAGAGTGCGGCCGCATATCCACCAATAGCAAGTAGCGCTCCATGGCCCAATGAAACTTGCCCTGAATAACCAGTTAATAGAATTATTGATGAGATAGCAATGACATACACCGCAACAGTTGCACCTTGGAAAACCCGAAGCTCATCAACTCGGTTACTTGCGAGGAAAAGTATGAGCCCGAAGAAGATAAAGCCGAGTAGTGGATGTTTCTTAAGCACGGCGACCTGCCTTCGCGCCAATAAATCCTTGCGGTCTAATTAAAAGAACTACCAAAAGCAGAACGAAGGCCACGATGAAAACTAGCGTTCCGCTGATATAAATTTGAACAACTGCAAGGACTAATCCAAGTACGAGAGCTCCTAGTACTGCACCTGGCAGAGATTCAAGACCGCCAATGACTGCAGCAATAAATCCAAATGTGAGCAAAAGGCTAAACTCCAACGAATCTGGCGAAAGCGCACCAGTACCATTCACTGTTTGTAGCAAGCCCGCTGCAGCTCCCGCTGCGCCTGCGATTGCCCAACCGATTGTACGGATTGCTCCAACTCGTATTCCTGCTAACTGCGCAATCTCAGGTGCATATGCAGATGCGCGAAGTGATAGCCCAAGATTTGTCTTTTGGAAGATGTAGCCCAGAACAACCACCATTCCAATGACTGTAAGAAGTACAAGTAAATTCATAGGCGAGAGCGCAATTGTTTCTCCGCCTAATTTGAAACCAATCTTTGATAGGGGCGCCGGGATCTGCACATTTTGGTTGCCCCAAATAAATCCGATTGTGGCTCGAATGAATCCGAGTAATCCAAGAGTTGCAATAATCGGCACGATTCCTGCAACTGGGCCTGACGTACTATGTTTAATGAGCGTCCTAATAAAGATGATTTCGATAAGTGCACTAAAGAGAGCGCCGAGCAGCATTGCAAGTGGAAGTGCAATCCAAAAATTTCCAGTCTTCTGCACCAATTCAAAGCCAATATAGGTGGATAGAAGCGCCATAGCTGCTTGTGAAAAATTAATGACGCGAGTTGAACGCCATACAAGAACCATAGCAATCGCCATCAGCGCATAGATTGAACCTGCACCGATGCCAATGAGGAGCATATTAATAAATTGAATCATTAGTACCCCAAGTAAGCAGCGCGCACTGCTGGGTCGGCGATGAGGTCTGCGGCACTTCCAGTCGCTGCAACGCGACCAAGATTTAATACAACTGCTGAATCGGCGATTTTCAAAGCGCCCATAGCGTTCTGCTCTACAAGTACGACTGTGAGCCCCATGGAATCTACGATGCCGCGGATTGTTTGGAAAATTTGTTCAATGACAAGTGGTGCAAGGCCCAGCGAAGGTTCGTCTAAGAGAAGTAGCTCTGGCTTTGACATAAGCGCTCTGCCAATTGCAAGCATCTGGCGTTCACCTCCCGAAAGAGTATCTGCACGCTGTGAAAGTCTTTCGCCAAGTCGAGGGAAGAGTTCGATAGCTTGGTTCTTTGATTCTGTCGCTTCTCGTCTATTACGACGCCATAGAGCACCGAGATCTAGATTCTCTTCAACAGTAAGTTCGGCAACAACTGATTTTCCTTCAGAGACGTGCGAGACACCTTTGCGTACATGTGCTTCAGGTTTACCGTGCAGAAGATTGTGGTTACTCCATTCGGCAGTACCTGCTGTTGCGCTATTGAGACCAGAGAGCGCACGAAGCAACGTTGATTTACCGGCACCGTTGGCACCGATCACTGCAGTGAGCTTTCCTTTTTCAACTGTGAATGAAACGTCATTGATTGCACGGATTGCGCCGTGATCGACGGTAAGTCCTTGGACAATGAGGCTCATCTAGACCTGCGTTCCAAGGTAGGCGGCAATGACTGCAGGATCTTTGCGTACAACTTCTGCGGTACCGCTTGAAATAACTTCGCCAAAGTTGAGAACGTAGAGTCGATCACAGACTGACATCACGACATCCATGTGGTGCTCGACAATAAGTACTGACATCTTCGCGGTGAGATTACGGATTAGGCCATTCATCCATTCGATATCTTGTGGGCCAAGTCCACCTGCTGGTTCATCGAGCATTAATACATCTGGCTCACTTACCAGTGCACGAGCAATTGAAACCCGCTTTGTATCTGGATAAGAGAGAGTATTTGCACGGCGGTCAGCAAGGGCACCTGCATAGACTCGCTCGAGGGCGCTCATTGCACGTTCTGCAAGTTCTTTCTCATCTCGAGTATTGCGACCAAATGATGCTGAAATCAATCCAGTCTTTGCAAAACGTTGGGCGCCAATCATTACATTCTCTAAGACGGTTAAATCTGGAAAGAGACCGACACCTTGCAAGGTGCGAGCGATACCAAGGTCAGCTAACTCATCTGTGCGCGGCCATGACTGCTCTTTGCCACCAAAAGAAAAGGTTCCAGAATCTGGAGTTACCAAACCACAGATTGCATTAAAGAGCGTTGTCTTGCCTGCTCCATTAGGCCCAATAACTCCAACAACTTCATTGCGATTTAACTGAAGGTGGACATCATGCAGAGCGCGGAGTCCGCCGAAGGAGACAGATACTCCGCGGGCTTCAAGGAGAAAAGAATTAGTAGACATGAGCGGAGTAGATTCTAGGCACACGTGGTCCAATTCGTGTCACTATCTCGTAATTAATTGAGCCTGAAGCAGCGCCCCAATCATCTGCTGTGTACTCGCCGTGAGAACCGTTTCCAAAAATTACAACCCAATCCCCCGATTGCAGCTTTGAAGTTGGGCCAAGATCTACGACAAATTGATCCATCGAAACGCGACCAATGATGGGCGACTTTCCACCTGATGACCAGATTCCTGCATCGTGTGCAATCCGTGGAATTCCATCTGCATAACCCATTGCAACAACACCAAGTTTAGTATCGCGCGATGTGCTTTCAGTTGCTCCATAACCAACAGGAGATTCAGCGGGTACTTCTTTTACAAGATAGAGAGCAGCCCGTAGTTGCATTGCTGGACGTAGCCCAAGTGATTGTGATGTGCC
>JBAWXP010000052.1:0-7208 GCA_037143995.1 Actinomycetota bacterium | reverse complement strand
GCCTCTGTTGTAATAAACAACGCTGCAATTGATGCTGCATTCTGAAGTGCAGAACGTGTGACCTTAGCTGGATCGATGATGCCAGCTTTAATCATGTCTACATATTCACCAGTTGCCGCGTTTAGTCCAAAGCCTGCTGCCAAGTTACGAACCTTCTCGACAACAACTCCGCCTTCAAGACCTGCGTTAACTGCAATCTGCTTGAGTGGTGCTTCGATGGAGACTTCAACAATCTTTGCACCAGTTGCTTCATCGCCCTCGAGCTTAAGCTTCTTAAATGCTGCAGTTGCTGCCTGAAGAAGTGCAACGCCACCACCGGCGACGATTCCTTCTTCTACTGCAGCCTTCGCATTGCGCACTGCATCTTCGATGCGGTGCTTACGCTCTTTGAGTTCAACTTCTGTTGCAGCTCCTGCCTTAATGACAGCAACTCCTCCAGCAAGCTTGGCAAGGCGCTCTTGTAGCTTCTCCTTGTCGTAATCAGAGTCTGAGTTTTCGATTTCAGTGCGAATCTGTGTAACGCGACCCTTGAGCTGCGCTTCATCTCCGAGACCTTCGATAATTGTTGTCTCTTCCTTAGAGATAACAACCTTGCGAGCGCGACCAAGAAGTTCAAGTCCAGCTGTTTCGAGCTTGAGGCCGACTTCGTCAGAGATCACTGTGGCACCTGTAAGGATTGCAATGTCTTGCAGCATCGCCTTACGACGATCTCCAAAACCTGGCGCCTTTACAGCTGCTGATTTAAATGTTCCCTTGATCTTATTTACAACGAGAGTTGCAAGTGCTTCGCCTTCAATATCTTCAGCAAGAATTGCAAGTGGCTTACCTGATTGCATGACCTTCTCAAGGATTGGTACAAGCTCCTTGATATTGCCGATCTTGCTGCTGGTAATCAAGATGTACGCATCTTCTAGAACTGCTTCCATGCGATCTGTATCTGTTACGAAATATGGTGATACATAACCTTTATCGAAGCGCATACCTTCGGTGAGTTCGAGTTCGAGACCAAAAGTATTTGACTCTTCAACGGTGATAACGCCTTCTTTGCCGACCTTATCCATCGCTTCAGCGATCATCTCGCCGATAGTTGCATCTGCTGCAGAAATTGATGCAGTTGCTGCAATCTGTTCCTTGGAATCAACGCTCTTTGCCATTGCGCCAAGTTCGGTCACGATGGCAGAGACAGCTTTTTCAATTCCGCGCTTGAGTGCCATTGGGTTTGAGCCCGCTGCAACGTTGCGAAGTCCTTCGCGAACGAGAGCTTGGGCTAGAACAGTTGCAGTCGTTGTTCCATCGCCTGCGACATCATCTGTCTTCTTGGCAACTTCCTTAACGAGCTCTGCGCCGATTTTTTCCCATGGATCATCGAGTTCAATTTCCTTAGCGATGGAGACGCCATCGTTGGTAATAGTTGGTGCGCCCCACTTCTTTTCAAGTACGACGTTACGTCCGCGGGGCCCAAGGGTTACCTTGACTGCATCTGCGAGTACGTTCATTCCGCGCTCTAATCCGCGGCGGGCTTCTTCATTAAAGGCAATCTGCTTTGCCATAGTTGTTAGCTCCTATTAATTACTTATGTGGATGGGCCGTCCGAGTGATTATCACTCTCGGCCTCCGAGTGCTAACGCCAAATCTAGACGGATTTGAGGAGGAGGGCAAAACGAGAGGGGTTTGGGGGATTTAGCGGGCCGTGCGGGCTTGCGGGCTTCGCGCAGACGGCGAAGGCGCTTAACCAACATCGGAGAGGCCTCGAGGGCATCGTCGCGATCGATGAGGTCGTTGAGTAATTGGTAGTACCGAGGAGCTGTGAGGTCGAATAGCTCTTTAATTGCGGTCTCTTTTGCACCGGCAAAGCGCCACCAGTTGCGTTCGAATTCGAGGATGCGCGTTTCGAGATCGGTCAATGAAGAACCTACCGATTCATTGTTTTCTAGCGCAGACATGTACCTAATCTTAGATTGCAGGCCCTACAAAGTGTGGGATTTACGGGCAGCTTTCACAATATTGCGAAGCATCGTAGGAAAGATGAAGAAGTGAAATGGTGAAACTACATACCAATAGAGCTGGCCACCTAAACCGCGCGGTGCAAAGAGCGCATCTTGTGTAACAAAGGTGGATCCATCTTTTTCTATCAGTGAAAATTCCAGCCAGGCTTTTCCGGGCAGAATCATTTCGGCATAGAGACGAAGTTTCTTTCCATGTTCTAGCTCTTCTACTCGCCAAAAATCAACGCTATCTCCCACATGAAGATGTTCTGGATCGCGGCGGCCACGTCGTAGTCCAACGCCGCCGACCATGCGATCCATTAAACCGCGCAGATACCAGAGCCATCCTGAACCAAACCAACCATGTTCTCCACCGATACCTTCGATCTGCTGCCAGATATTTTCTAATGGAACATCTGTTGTGATTTCGCGATGATCTTTGAGCATTAATTCGCCAGCCCAATCAGGATCGCTCTGGGCTTTCTGCCAAGGCGCAGTGGGATAGGCAGCATCAGACCAACGTGTATCAACATGATTTTCTGCAACGCGAGTAAGAGCTAATTCAATTGCTTGAGAAACTGTAAGAAGTCCCTCTGGTGGAAGCGGAATGATCTCTGTAATGCTCTTGCGAGGATCGGCAACAACTTCGCTAATCAGTGATTCAACAAGTGGGCGCGCAAGAGAAGTAGGCACTGGAGTGACAAAACCAATCCATAAACTTGAAAGTTTTGGTGTTAGCACTGGAACCTGAATGATGATTCGTTTGCGCAGCCCAGAGAGCTTAGAGAATTTCTGCATCATGGCAGCATAAGTAACGACTTCAGGGCCACCGATATCGCAGATGCGATCTTGAGGTTTCTCTAAATTCGCAGCGCTACGTAGGTAGTAGAGAACATCTCGAATAGCGATTGGTTGAGTGCGATTAGAGACCCATTTTGGTGTTGTCATAATCGGCAGGCGATGGGTTAAGTGGCGCAACATCTCAAAAGAGGCAGAGCCAGAACCAATAATGATGCCTGCACGTAATTCAAGAACTGGCACAGATGATGAAGCCAGGTTTGTTCCTGTATCCATACGTGAAGTCAGGTGCCTACTGCGGTTTTCATCGTTTGCAATTCCACCTAAGTAAATAATCTGCTTAACATGTGCCGCCTCTGCAGAATCCGCAAAGCGCTTGGCCATCTCAGCTTCAATTGTTTCAAAGTTGGTAGAGACGTTGATGGAATGCAGCAAGTAGTAAGCGGTGTGAACGCCAGCGAGTGCTCGGTCGAGATCTTGCGAATTAGTTGCAGTTCCTTGAACAATTTCGACTTTGCTTGCCCATGGTTGTTGTGAAACTTTCTTGGCGTCGCGAACAAATACGCGTACTTTTTTCCCGTCGTGCACGAGATCTCGGACTAGGCGGCCGCCAACATATCCCGATGCACCAGTAACGAGATACAAACGGTCCTCTGAGGCTGTCTGGTGATTCTGCAAATCCATGTCTCTGAGCCTAGACTTACCTCATGGCAACTTCTACTCGACCTCGCGTTGTCATTTTGGGCGCCGGCTTCGGTGGCCTAGGAGCCGCCAAGGCTCTTGCAGGAAAGGCCGATGTCACAGTCGTTGACCGCCATAACTTTCAAACTTTCTTACCTCTTCTCTATCAGGTATCGACTGCCGGCCTTGCCGCAGACCATGTAGTTCACCCAGTGCGTGGAGCCCTTCGCGATACCGGTGTGCAATTCCGCATGGGTTCACCGATCTCTGTTGACCACAAGAATAAAACGGTCAAGTTAGATTCATCAGAAGTTCTTGAATTTGATCATCTCATCGTCGCACTTGGTTCTTCCACCGCAGATTTTGGAGTTCCGGGAGTTACCGAACACGGTCTTGGTATGAAGAGCGTGCATGAAGCGATCTCTATCCGCGCAGAAGTGATGCGACGTTTTGAAGATCTCTGTCGCTTTGAAGATGACACTCGTTTATCTATCGCAGTTGTCGGTGGCGGACCAACAGGCGTTGAAATGGCTGGCGCACTTGCCGAGCTAAAGCGGGGTCCACTGAAGAACGATATGGCGCATGCTGCAGACCATATGGATATTTATTTAATTGAAGCAGGCCCCCGAATCTTGCCGATGTTTAGTGAGAAGTTATCTGCGCGCGCAGAATCTGATCTCCATAAGTTAGGTGTCTTTGTTAAGACCAACACCGCGGTGCGCGAAATTAAGCCTCGCCAAATTATTCTCAAAGAGGGCGAGCCAATTCCTGCCGAAGTAACTATCTGGGCAGCCGGCGTCAAAGGCGAACCCACAGCTGGTTTACTGAACTTGCCAATCGTTGGTACACGTATTGATACCGATGAAAATCTTGAAGTAAATCATTATCCAAATATCTGGGCTATCGGCGATATCAATGGAACAAAGGGCGCAGATGGCCGCTTCCTGCCGATGGTCGCACCTGTTGCGCTACAGCAAGGTAAGTGGGTTGCCAAACAAATTCTGCGCAAAGTTGCCGGAAAACCTCTTCTGCCCTTTAAGTATTTGGATAAAGGATCTATGGCAACCATTGGGCGCCACAAAGCGATTGTTGAATTCCGCGGCCTGCGCATGACTGGGCCTCTTGCCTGGTTTGCATGGCTCTTCTTGCACTTGTTCTATCTCTTAGGTGGTCGCAACAAGATCGGAACCATTGCAGACTGGACTTGGAACTACCTCACATTCGATCGTGGTAATCGCCACATAATGGATTCAATGTAAATGCCCCACTATCTCGACGTTGATGGGCATCAGGTTTATTCATACGAATGGGATAACAACGGAGAAGCAGTAGTTCTACTTCACGGTGGCTTGAGCCAAACATCGCACTGGGATTCTTACATTCTTCCCGCAGTCGAAGATGAATTCCATGTCTTTGCCTATGACCGCACTGGCCATGGATTTACTGGTGACCAACCAAAGAGCTTTCACTACCAACACCAAACCGATGAAGCAATTTCTTATCTAAAACAAGTTGTGAAAGAGCCGGCCCACCTCATTGGGTATAGCGATGGTGGAATCATCGCGCTCATGGTCGCAATGCAGCAACCAGCACTAGTTCGTTCCATCATTACTTTGGGTGCAAATGTTCATCCCAATGGCATATTTAAGCTCGATGAATTCGATGGCGTCGTCTCGCCTGAAAATCAAGAGGAGTACAACCGCACATCCCCGGATGCTCCTGAAACTCTTGCCAAGAAAATCCAGAAGATGATTGAGATTCAAAGGACTGAACCTGATCTCACCTCACAAGAGTTAGCCACCATCCAGTGCCCTGTTCTTGTTATGGCCGGCGATGACGATGTCATCAAGCACGCTCACACCGCTGAACTTTACGAGAGCATTCCTCTGGGACAGCTTGCAATTGTGCCAGCAACGTCGCATAAATTTATTAAGGAAAGACCCGCGCTTGCGCAATTGCTCATCCGTGAATTTCTCGAGGATTTATCGTATCCAGTAACCCGTATGCCGATGCGTCGTACTAACCCTGCTAATTAATCAACCTTCGTACGGAGTAATTGTTCCTGTCTTTACATCATAAATTGCACCAGCTACAACAACACCTTCGCGTAGCAATGGGTATGAACGCACACGGTTGATATCACTGGCGAGCGCGCCCATCTGATCTGTTGTTGTCTTAAATTCAAGGCTTGAGGTATTCACGCCGTATTTTTCTTCAATCAGTTTATGAATTGTGGCTTCATCACCACGCGCCATAGCGCAATCGGTATGTGGCATCACCAAGATGCGATTGACATTGAGCAGGTATGTAGCAAGAACCAAGGTACGCAATACATCTTCAGTAACGCGAGCGCCCGCGTTGCGAAGAATTTTCGCGTCTCCTGAACGCATTCCGACAACTGATAATGGGTTGATGCGTGAATCCATACAAGTCACGATTGCTAAGCCCTTTGCTGCCGACCCAGTGAGTTCGGAGTATTTAAAGTCCTTCTGATATTCGGCATTTGCTGCCAAAAGATCATCAAAGGAATCGTGAGGGAAAGAATTTTCTGACATCTGCGACTCCTTATCTCTTGCTATGGAGTAATTCTGGAGCCCCCCATCCGGATTGAACGGATGACCTGCTCATTACAAGTGAGCTGCTCTACCACTGAGCTAGGGAGGCGTACTGCGGGCGTAATTATGGCAGTTATCGCCAGATTGTAAAAATCGTCGATTTCACCTCATAAATCAACACTTTGGAGGTCTTCTTTCAGATTCTTTTATACAACTTCAAGTGAGAGGATTGCGCCCATGTTGCCTAACTACTGGATGAGCCCCGAGACCAATTCAATCAACCGCTTAGGCATGTTGAATATCGAGCACTTCGAAACAATTTCACTCGATGGCACATGGCGATTTCAACTCTTGGCATCACCTACCGATGACTCACGTAAACGGTGGACGAAGATTCCAGTCCCAGGTTTGTGGACGATGCAGCCAACAAGTGATGACTTCTTTGATAAGCCTCATTACACAAATACGCAGATGCCGTGGGATCACGTTGCACCTGAAGTTCCTGCACTGAACCCAACCGGTATCTACGAACGTGACTTTGAAATTCCTGCTTCGTGGGATGGTAAGCGCATTGTTCTGCATTTAGGTGGCTATGAATCCGTAGCGGTGGTCTCAGTAAATGGAAATGAAGTCGGCCTGACAAAAGATTCTCGCCTTGCTGCAGAATTTGATATCACCGGACAAATTAAGCGCGGCAAAAATAATCTTAAAATCTCAGTAACCAAGTGGTCTGATGCAACATATATCGAAGATCAAGATCAATGGTGGCACGGTGGAATCACTCGTTCTGTAAAGCTGTATGCAACGGAACATGTCTACATTGAAAGGTTTGAAACAACTGCAGGACTAAAGGCTGATGGAACAACAGGAACTTTGAAGATTGATGCCATCATTGGATCAATTGGTGGCAAAAGCACTGATGGCTACTCCCTTCGCACATTTATCGAAGAGCTACCCAAGACAAAGTCAGCACAACTGTCACAAACTTATAAAGATCATAAGTCTCCACTTTTCACTGAGATGACCGCGGAGATGCGCGAGGCAGATCGCAAATTCTTCGCCGGCGAATACTGGCGCGGTGATATTCCAGAGAGCGCCAAAGCAAGCCGCCTTAAGCTCAAATCTCCATGGCCGGGCCGCGTTGTTCTTGAAACAACTATTCCTAAAGTTGCTGCATGGTCTGCTGAAA
>JBAWXP010000051.1:0-7288 GCA_037143995.1 Actinomycetota bacterium | reverse complement strand
TAGATGAACCCACTCGCGGATTGGATTACCGAGCTAAGAATCTCTTCACTCTTGCGCTGAAAGAATATGCAACACAATCCAATCGCCCAGTACTCCTTGCAACGCACGATGTTGAATTGGTTGCAGAACTTGCTGACCGAGTTCTCTTTTTAGCAGAAGGAGAGATCGTCGCAGATGGACCAACCCTTGATGTTCTACTCTCTTCCCCAGCATTCGCACCACAAGTTGCCAAAATCATGTCGCCCAAACCTTGGCTCACAGTCTCTGATGTCGTCACAGCGATAGGAGCCGCAGAGTGAAGACTTCACGCATCTTTGCATTCCGCGGAGCTTCAGCTGTGGCGCTTCTAGCAACGAGTGCAATCAGTGCACTCGGTTTTCTCTGGCCATTTTTAGTCTCAGAGAAGCAAGGGCATCCGCAATGGATATTTCTCCTTGCAACCCCATGTGCGCTCCTATTGTTATTTATCAGCATCAGTAATAACGAGTTAGATACAAAATCAATTGCACTCTTGGCAGTACTTTCAGCGCTAATTGCAGCGCTACGTCCAATGGGAACAGGAGCAGTAGGAATTGAACCCATGTGGTTCATCCTTATTCTCGCGGCTCGCGTATTTGGGCCTTCTTTCGGATTTCTCTTAGGTGCGCTCTCAATGTTTCTTTCAGCGATGATTACGGGCGGGATAGGTCCTTGGCTTGCCTATCAATCATTTGCTGCGGGATGGATCGGTCTCGGCGTTGCGCTGATTCCGAAGAAGATCACCGGAAGAGTTGAACTTATCTCTCTTGCTCTCTATGGAATTCTCGCAGCCGAATTCTTTGGTATCGCAATGGATCTTCAATTCTGGCCGTGGGTTCTGGGAGGAGATTCGCAACTCTCTTATCTAGCAGGTGCTCCACTTGCTAATAATTTTGGTCACTTCATTACTTATCATTTCTTATCCTCCATGGCATGGGATATCCCACGTGCGATATTTACGGCAACTTTGATACTCGTTACAGGAAAACCGGTGTTGCACACTCTTCGCAGGGCTTATACGAAAGCGGCCTTTATGAATCCGATTGAATTTATCGAACGTGCGAAGGCACAAGAGGGAGCGCAGTAACTGTCGCTGAAGATTGTCTTCCGCGCACGTCGATAATGAGATCGTCACCCTCGACATAACGTGGCTCCACCAGAGCCAAGGCAATTCCAACTTTCAGAGTTGGTGAGAACGTTCCACTTGTCACGATTCCGACTGCATTTCCATCGCTGTCAGTCACGGTCATTCCAGCGCGAGGAATGGCACGGTCATTTGATTTCAGCGCGCGTAAAGAGCGCACAGCGCCCTCTTCTCGTTGAGTACGTAGTACTTCAGAGCCACGGAAGGATTCTTTCTTCCAACCAATAGCCCAACCAGCACTAGCCTGAACTGGCGTAATGTCGAGAGAAAGTTCGTGACCGTGGAGCGGATAACCCATCTCAGTACGTAATGTGTCACGCGCTCCGAGTCCACATACAAGTCCATCAAATGGTTTCATCGCAAGAACAAGTGCATCCCAGACAGTTGAGGCATCTTCCCATCGCGGAACAATTTCGTATCCATGCTCGCCCGTGTATCCAGTGCGGCAGAGAATGACGTCACATCCTGCAATTGTCACGTGTGCAAATGCCATGTAATCCATTGTTGGATTAATTCCGAAACTCTGAATAACGCTGTGGGCATCTGGTCCTTGCAGCGCAAGAACTCCATACTTCTCGTGCAAATTTTCAACTGAGATTCCCGATGGAAGGCTCTCTTTGAGAACTCGTACGACATCAGTTGTGTTGGATGCATTGGGAATCAAGAAGAAATCAGATGCAGAGTTTCGGTAAGCGATGAGGTCATCTACTACTCCTCCATCAGGATTACAGAGAAGTGTGTATTGAGCCTTGCTATCTGCAATTCGGTTGAGATCGTTGGTAAACATCTGATTGAGGAAATCGAGAGCACCATCACCCTTAACGCTTGCTTTGCCAAGGTGTGAGACATCAAAGAGACCCACACGCTCCCGAACTGAGGCGTGCTCAGCCAGAACACCAGATCCTGGATATTCGATCGGCATGAGCCAGCCACCGAAATCAGCCATCTTTGCCTCGAGGTCGAGGTGCTTTTGATGTAAAGGTGAGTTTTTCACAACGACAACTTACACTTACGCTTCACTAGTATCGAGTATCAGTTAGACCAAACCTTTAAGGAGTCGCAATGACCACCATCCGCCTTTCGGACGGAATTGTTAAAGATGATGTAATCGTGGTCGGTCTAGCTTTCAAGGCAGGTAAGGCAACCAAATCCAATTCGCCATCTCTTCAAATCGAAGCTGGTGATCTGGCAATCGATACTAAAGGCCTCCTGCAGGCACTGGTTGATTTAGGCGCTACTGGTAAGAGTGATGAAGTCATCAAGGTTCCTCATTCAACAGCTCGCCTAGTCGTATTCACTGGCCTTGGTAAGTCGGCTACAACATATGACAATGAAACTTTGCGTCGCGCAGCAGGTGCTGCCTCTCGCTCATTAGCTGGAAACTCCAGCGCAACCTTCGCACTTCCTACCAAGAGCATTTCGGCACTGAGGGCAATCTCTGAAGGTGCAACGCTTGGTTCATATAACTTTGATCAATTTAGAGGCTCTACAAAATCTGCGCAGAAGTCGCCACTCACAGTGGTGACAATTCATTCGGGATTAGCATCGCAAGCTGCGGCTAAGCAAGCTATCAAATCTGCTGAAATTATCGGGACATATACAAACCTTGTCCGTGATCTGATCAATACTCCCCCAAGCCATCTCACTCCAGATACTTTCTGCAAGGCAATCAATGATGCCGTGAAGAAGGCGGGCGGGGCTGCGGCAGGACTCAAAGTTTCAGTGATGACAGATGCGCAGTTGAAATCAAAGGGCTACGGCGGAATCATCGGTGTTGGACAAGGTTCTGTAAACCCACCACGTCTTCTCAATATTTCTTACACTCCCAAGGGTGCAAAGGCGAAGAAGAAATATGCCTTTGTAGGTAAGGGAATCACTTTCGATTCTGGTGGACTTGCTCTCAAGCCTGCCAAGGGTATGGAAGCGATGAAATCAGATATGAGCGGAGCAGCTGCTGTATGCGCTGCAACAATTGCGATCGCACTTTTGAAATTACCTGTTGCAATCGAAGCGTGGGCACCGCTGGCAGAAAATATGATTAGCGATACAGCCACACGCCCCAGTGATGTCATCACAATGTATGGGGGCAAGACTGTAGAAGTTCTCAATCCAGATTCAGAAGGTCGCTTAGTTCTGGCCGATGCACTGGTGCGAGCACAAGAGACAAAAGATCTTGATGGAATCATCGATGTTGCAACGCTGACAGGTGCGCAAGTTGTCGCACTCGGTACTCGCACCAGCGCAGTCATGACAAATAGCCCTGAATTTTCATCTCACTTTATGGATCTGACAAAGGAAACTGGCGAGGCGTTCTGGCCGATGCCACTTCCTATTGAGTTACGTGCATCACTCGATTCCCCTGTCGCAGATCTTGCAAATATCGGCGAGCGAATGGGCGGAATGCTTGTAGCTGGCTTATTCCTCAAAGATTTCGTTGCAGATGAACTTCCATGGTTGCACCTAGATATCGCAGGGCCTGCATATAACGAGAGCCAGCCCCACGGTTACACCCCAGTAGGTGGAACTGGAGTGGCGCTTCGTTCTCTGGTTCAACTCGCAGTTTCTGCTAGCTCCTGACCCCGCCTAAGCGGGTTATGCATCTTGCTATCTAGGCTGGCAAGATAGGGTCGTTAAGCTCGGGAAAGCGGATGGCTTCGGGCGAGGGAGTGTGTTGGTGGCAAATTTTGATCTCGTAGTTCTTGGTGGTGGAAGCGGCGGCTACGCAGCAGCACTTCGTGCTTCGCAACTTGGTTTAACAGTTGCTCTCATCGAGAAAGATAAGGTCGGCGGTACATGCCTCCACCGCGGTTGCATCCCAACTAAGGCGTTACTTCACGCAGGTGAAGTTGCAGATAGTGCGCGTGAATCTGAACTCTTTGGCGTCAAGGCCACTTTCAACTCCATCGATATGAATGGAGTCAACTCGTATAAGGATGGCGTTATCGCCGGTCTTCATAAGGGGCTCCAAGGTCTCGTTAAATTGCGTGGAATTACCTATGTTGAAGGCACCGGTCGCCTCGTTTCTAATAACACTGTCGAGGTAAATGGCGAGCAGTACGTGGGTAAGAACATTGTTCTAGCAACTGGTTCATATGCCCGCACGCTTCCGGGTCTAGAGATTGATGGAAAGCAGGTCATTACATCTGATCACGGAACTCAAATGGATTACGTGCCTAAGAGCGTGATCGTTCTTGGTGGCGGAGTCATCGGTTGCGAATTTGCTTCAGTCTGGAAATCTTTCGGCTCAGAAGTAACCATCATTGAAGGTCTGCCACATTTGATCGCTCTTGAAGATGAATCATCAAGTAAGTTGCTAGAGCGCGCCTATCGCAAACGTGGAATTAACTTTGAATTAGGCGTTCGTTTCAAATCACATACCGTAGGTAAAAAGGGCGTCACAGTTACATTAGAAGATGGACGTGAATTCACTGCCGATGTACTACTTGTCTCAGTGGGCCGTGGCCCTGTTACTGATGGCATTGGATACCAAGAAGTCGGAATCGCGATCGATCGCGGATACATCACAGTCGACGATCACTGCCGCACAAATATTCCTGGAATCTTCGCTGTTGGAGACATCATCCCAACCTTGCAATTGGCACACGTTGGTTTCCAAGAAGGAATCCTCGTCGCTGAGACGATTGCCGGACTCAACCCTCGCCCTATCAATTACGACGGAGTTCCTCGAGTTACATACTCAGAACCAGAAGTTGCTTCGATGGGTCTGACCACAAAGGTTGCTAAAGAGCGTGGTTATGATGTTGTTGAAGTTGATTACAACTTGGCAGGAAATGGCAAGGCGCAGATTCTTAAGACGGCAGGATCCATCAAACTCGTTGCACAGAAAAATGGTCCAGTTCTTGGAATCCATATGGTCGGCTCACGTGTTGGTGAATTAGTCTCTGAAGCCCAATTGATCTTTAACTGGGAGGCATCAGCAGATGATGTTGCACCTCTCATCCATGCACACCCAACACTGTCAGAGGCAATGGGCGAAGCTCACATGGCTCTTGCAGGCAAACCACTTCACTCGCACGGTTAAGTAAGAGGAGAAAATATCCATGTCATTCTCAGTCACAATGCCCGCTCTCGGTGAGAGCGTTAGTGAAGGAACAGTTACACGTTGGCTCAAGAATGAAGGCGATATGGTCGCTGTCGATGAACCACTCCTCGAAGTTTCTACAGATAAAGTTGATACCGAAATTCCTTCTCCAGTTGCTGGAATACTTTCAAAAATTGTTGTTGGCGTAGATCAGACTGTTGCCGTGGGTGCAGAGTTGGCAGTCATCTCAACTGATGCCACTGCTTCAACACCGTCTCCTGTTATCCAAACACCAGCTCCTATTGCTGTTGCTCCGACTCCCCCACCAGCGGCGCCAGTTTCTGCACCTGCACCGACTGCACCTACTGGTGGCGGAACAGTCATCACAATGCCCGCCCTTGGTGAATCTGTTAGCGAAGGAACTGTCACTCGTTGGCTCAAGAGCGTTGGCGATTCCATCGCAGTAGATGAAGCGCTTCTTGAAGTTTCTACCGACAAGGTTGATACAGAAATTCCTTCACCAGTTGCCGGAACACTTCTTGCAATTGATGTTGCAGTAGATACAACTGTTCCAGTCGGTGCACGCCTTGGACTTATCGGTTCATCATCTTCTTCTGCACCTGCGGTATCAGTAGCGCCAACTCCTGCTCCAGTAGCGGTAACACCTGTAGCACCTCAACTTTCTACTCCAGTTGTTGTGCCTGCACCTGCACCAGCTGCTCCTGTTTCACAACCGCAGGATGCTTATGTCACTCCGATAGTGCGCAAACTTGCCAATGAACTCGGCGTCAATCTTGCCTCTGTTCGCGGAACAGGTATCGGCGGACGTATTCGCAAGGAAGACGTTGAAAGTGCGGTGTCCAAGCCAGTTGCATCGGCACCAGTTGCATCTGCTCAAGTAACAACATCTTCTCCATCTACTGCTCGTCCAGCAGCTCCTGCTACATCACCACTTCGTGGAACAACTGTGACTATGTCACGACTTCGTAAAGTTATTGCAGCACGCATGGTCGAATCTCTCCAGGTTTCTGCGCAGCTCACAACAGTGATTGAAGTCGATGTCACAAAGATTGCACGACTTCGTGATCGATCAAAGCCAACATTTGAAGCGCGTGAAGGCGTCAAGCTCTCATTCCTTCCATTCTTTGCCGTTGCTGTATGTGAAGCGTTGAAGCAACATCCAGTGCTTAACTCATCTGTCGAAGGTGATCAAATTATTTATCATGGTGCAGAACACCTAGGTATTGCAGTCGATACCGAACGCGGACTCTTGGTTCCAGTGATTCATAACGCTGGTGATCTCAATATGGGTGGTGTTGCACGAAAGATTGCAGACCTTGCAGCACGTACACGCGATAACAAAGTCACTCCAGATGAACTCGGTGGTGGAACATTTACTCTCACCAATACAGGTTCACGTGGAGCGCTCTTTGATACTCCCATCATCAATCAACCACAGGTGGCAATCCTTGGACTTGGCGCAGTTGTAAAGCGTCCAATGGTTGTTAAGGGTGAAGACGGTGGAGAAACAATTGCAATTCGCTCAATGGTCTACCTCGGACTTTCCTACGACCACCGCGTTGTCGATGGCGCAGATGCAGCACGTTTCTTGGTCACTCTCAAAGAGCGCCTCGAAGGTGGAGCGTTCGAATCTGATTTGGGTCTCTAACTCTTATGTCAGTTCCACAACGCATCGCAATTACAGGTGCATCGGGTCTCATCGGGACAGCGCTCGTCGGGCACCTCAAGAGTGAGGGCCACACGGTTCAGCGTTTCGTTCGCCGACCCGTTGTTGCATCCGATGAGATTCAGTGGGATCCGAAGACTGGCTACGTTGATATCGAAGCGCTCCGCGGCGTCGATGCAATCATCCACTTAGCCGGCGTTGGTGTTGGAGATAAGCGATGGACCAAAAAGTACAAGGCTGAGATTCTTAATTCTCGCCTACTTGGCACTACAGCAATTGCTAACGCGGTCAATGAAGTGAAGCCACAAGTATTTATCTCAGCAAGTGCCATCGGTTGGTATGGCGAATCAGGAAACCGCGCAGTTATTGAATCCGATCGCGCAGGAGATGACTTCCT
>JBAWXP010000050.1:0-7413 GCA_037143995.1 Actinomycetota bacterium | reverse complement strand
ACGCCTTCACCTTCATGGATGAGGCCGAGGAGGATATGTTCAGTGCCGATGTAGTTGTGATTGAGCATGCGTGCTTCTTCTTGAGCTAGGACAACAACGCGTCGAGCTCGATCGGTAAAGCGCTCAAACATGGGCAGAACTCCTTCTATTTAAGTGGTGCTGCGGTAAGCCTATAACCCAGCGTAGGGAAGGCGCGAGGTGGATAGCGGTGTAGTCAGTAGAACCCCAGATGTAGGGGCGATATTCCCGCCAGCGCCCACGAGTAGCCAGGGGCTATAGCCAGTATTCATTGGGCTAAAGATTGAGGAGCATCCGGGTATTGCCGAGGGTATTGGGCTTTACCGACTCTAGATCCAAGAACTCGGCTACACCTGCGTCATAGGAGCGCAGGAGCTGCTGATAGACATCTGCATCGACAGGCGTTCCCTGAATTTCAATAAAACCATGTCGACCAAAGAACTCTGTTTGGAATGTGAGACAGAAGATTCTCTCAACGCCGACTTCACGTGCGCGCTCAATAATGCGTTCAAGAATCTTGTGGCCAATTCCTTGTTTCTGCAGATTCTTTTCAACTGCAACGGTACGAACTTCAGCGAGATCCTCCCAGAGTGTGTGGAGAGCCCCGCATCCCACAACTCTTCCATCGAGCTCTGCAACTGTAAATTCTTGAACACCTTCGTAGAGAGTTACAGTTTCTTTGGCGAGCATCTGACCAGGTGCTGCATATGAATCAACAAGTTCGCGAATCGCTTTAACGTCAGAAGTCTTGGCCGAACGAATTACCAACATTATTAATCAACTTCTGGCTTTACGAGCGGGAATAAAATTGTTTCGCGAATTCCAAGACCAGTCAGAGCCATAAGAAGTCGATCAACGCCCATTCCCATTCCACCCATTGGTGGCATGCCAAATTCCATTGCACGTAAGAAATCTTCATCCACTTGCATCGCTTCAAGGTCGCCCTTAGCGCCAAGTTGTGCCTGTTCAACAAGGCGGTTGCGTTGAATTACAGGATCGATTAATTCAGAGTATCCAGTTGCTAATTCAAATCCATCAATATAGAGATCCCATTTTTCGACAACACCTGGAATTTCGCGATGTGCCCGCACTAGTGGTGATGTATCAACGGGATAGCCCATTACGAAAGTTGGCTCGATTAATTTATCTTGCGCTACATGTTCAAAGATCTCTTCGGCGAGCTTGCCAGTTACCCACTTTGGGTCAATCTTCATTCCAAGCTTTGTGGCAATCTTCTTTAGATCATCGATAGAAGTTAGCGCAGTTACTTGCTCTCCAACACCTTCGGAGATTGCGTCATAGAGTGAAATTTCTTTCCAACTTCCACCAAGATCTGCTTGGCGACCATCGTGATGAGTGACGATATGAGAACCAGCAACTGCCATCGCGGCATTTTGAATAAGTGCGCGCGTAACATCAGCGATAGATCGCCAGTCGCCGTAAGCCATATACGACTCAACCATTGCAAACTCTGGTGAGTGTGAAGAATCAGCGCCTTCATTGCGGAAATTGCGATTGATTTCAAATACGCGCTCGATACCACCAACGACACAGCGCTTGAGGAAGAGTTCAGGTGCAATACGCATATAGAGATCCATATCGTATGCATTACTAAAAGTTTTAAATGGGCGAGCAGCCGCGCCACCATGCATCACTTGGAGCATTGGTGTTTCAACTTCGATGAAGCTCTCTGTATGGAAAGTCTCGCGAAGCGAACGCATGACTGTTGGACGCATCCGTGCCGCTGTTCGGGCCTCAGGTCGAACAATGAGATCGACATAGCGCATACGAACACGAGTCTCTTCAGACATTGGTTTGTGATCGTTGGGAAGCGGACGAAGTGATTTCGAGGCTAACGTCCAAGAGGTGGCGAGAATTGAGAGTTCGCCGCGCTTTGAAGTAATAATTTCGCCTGTAACAGAGACCATATCTCCAAGATCAATATCTGACTTCCATGCGTCAAGTTCTTCTTGGCCAACTTTGTCGAGAGATAACATTGCTTGAAGCTCTGTGCCATCGCCTTCGCGAAGAGTTGCAAAGCAGAGTTTTCCGGTATCGCGCTTAAAGATGATTCGTCCTGTAAGACTTTCAGTGTCACCCGTTGCTACATCGATTTCGAGTCCAACATATTTTTCGCGGACTTCTTTCAGCGACTTGGTACGAGGCACTGCAACCGGGTAAGGCTCGATTCCACGCTCGATAAGGCTGGCACGCTTCTCGCGACGGATCCGAAGTTGCTCCGGTAGGTCGTCCTCTTGTGCGGGCACGTTATCTGTAGTCATGATGAACGCAAGTCTACCTTTTTAGCTACAGATTTTTCTCATGGATAAGGCGAAGTCCAATAAGAGTTAGATCTGGCTCGTGCTCATCAATCGTTTCTGAAACACCAATCATTAGCGGTGCAAGACCACCTGTTGCAATAACAGTTGGCGCCTCGTCGTAATCCTTTGCCAATTCGGCTGTAATACGATCGACGAGTCCATCGACTTGACCAGCAAATCCAAAGATTGTTCCGGACTGGAGCGCTTCAACGGTGTTCTTTCCGATAACACTCTTTGGGCGTACTAATTCAACTTTACGAAGTTGAGCAGCACGTGCAGCGAGTGCATCTACAGAAATTTCGATTCCAGGAGCAAGTGCTCCCCCGAGAAATTCTCCCTTGGGAGAGACAACATCTAGATTAGTTGAGGTTCCAAAGTCCACAACGATTGCTGGTCCGCCATACAAGGTATGCGCTGCAAGAGTATTGACGATGCGATCGGCGCCAATCTCCTTTGGATTATCAACGAGAAGTTGAACACCGGTCTTTGTGCCAGGTTCGACAATGGTCGTGTGTACATCTGAAAAATATGTAGCAATCATGGTTCGTAGCTCGCGCAAAGTTGCGGGAACAGTCGAGCAGATTGAAAGTCCTGAAAGTGTGTATCCACTGATGAGAGCGCTGTACTGAAGCCAGAGTTCATCTGCAGTTGTACGTGGATCAGTCTTTACCCGCCACGATTTAATAAGTTTATCTTTATCGAAAATTCCAAGCACTGTATTGGTATTTCCTACATCAACTGTTAATAGCATCGCTACTCCGCTCTCAGATCTAGACCAATATCAAAGACAGGTGCGCTATGGGTAAGTGCACCGATTGCTAAGTAATTCACTCCGGTTGCCGCATACGCCTTCGCACTTTCAAGTGAGATGCCACCAGAAGCTTCTAGTTTTGTAGTGCCTGCAACAAGTGAAACTGCCTCAGCACATTGCGCTGGGCTCATATTGTCGAGAAGAACGAGGTCGGGTTTAAGTGGCAGTACCTCTTTAAGTTGCTCCAAAGTATCTACTTCGATCTCGATATCCGATGTCGGGTACTTCGCACGAACCTGTGAAAATGCTTCTGCAACTCCGCCCGCGGCCACAATGTGATTATCTTTAATGAGCGCAGCATCGCTGAGAGACATTCGGTGGTTTCTTCCACCACCCATGCGAACTGCATATTTTTCAAGAAGGCGCATTCCTGGAGTTGTCTTACGGGTATCGCGGATTTCACACGATGTTCCAGCAATTGCATCTACCCATGTGCGAGTAAGCGTTGCAATACCGCTGAGGTGGCCCAAGAAATTTAGAGCGGTACGTTCTGCGAGCAAAATTGCGCGAGTATCACCACGTACAGTCATAAGAACTGTGCCAGCGTGTACCAAGGTTCCATCCTGCACGAGTACAGCAATATCTGTGAGTCCAACTTCTTCAAGGACTGCGCGAGCCATATCAATTCCAGCTAGGACTCCACTTTTACGGGCAACAAAATCTGCGGCAACTTTCTCAGTGCCAGATACAGTTGCAATAGAAGTAATATCTTCCCCACCCTGCAGATCTTCGACAAGGGCACGTTTGATGAGATCGCGATCAATCATTACTTTCCTACCTCCTGATATCCGCTCGTCCAATATCCTGCTTGATCAACTTGCTGCACGATGCGCTTCTTCCAGGCATCACTCGTCTCTGGGAAATCTTCACGCCAGTGAGAACCACGCGTCTCTTGTCTAATCAACGCAGCTTTTAGAATTGCTTGGGCAAGTTGGAATAAGTTGGTTGTCTCCCATGCTTCAACACATGGCTGTGTGCTCTTCTTATCTTCAATGCGGGTTAAATCAGAGCTGGTCTTAAGAAGAGAATCCGATGAGCGAAGAACTCCGGCACCGCGGCTCATGCTCACTTGTATTTCATGGCGCACCGATGGATCAAGGAGAATTGCTTGAGATGCATTCTCGACAGGGTCGCTCTTCTCGGGCAGGTGCTGCGCAATATCTGATGCGATACGTGCGCTAAAGACAAGGCCTTCAAGTAATGAGTTGGAAGCTAAGCGATTTGCGCCATGAACGCCAGAACATGCAGTTTCACCACATGCGTAGAGGCCGTTGACGCTAGTGCGACCATTGAGATCTACGCGTACTCCACCAGATGCATAGTGTGATGCAGGTGCAACTGGAATCAAATCAGTGAGCGGATTAATCCCATGCGAGATACATGATGCATAGATAGTTGGAAAACGTTCCTTAAATCCTTCTAGGTGTCTGACATCAAGCCAGACATGATGTGCGCCAGTCTGATTCATCACGCGCATAATGGAGATTGCAACTACGTCACGGGGTGCGAGCTCTGCCAATGGGTGAATATCTTGCATAAATCGCTTACCGTGATCGTCAAGAAGGTAGGCGCCTTCGCCACGAACTGCCTCACTGATAAGTGGCTGCTGGCCTTCTGAGTTATCGCCCAACCATAAAACTGTTGGGTGAAATTGAATGAACTCAACATCAGCAACTTTTGCACCAGCTCGCAGTGCAAGTGCAACACCATCTCCCGTTGAAACTGATGGGTTTGTGGTCTGTGCAAATACTTGACCAAGTCCACCCGTGGCAAGAACAACTGCCCGCGCCAATCCCCGACCAACTCCATCGCGGCTACCTGCGCCAATGACGTGAAGAGTTACTCCACATACTTCACCAATATCATTCTTGAGAGCATCAAGCACAAGTGCATGTTCAACAACTTCAATCTCAGGATCGTTCTTCACAGCTGCAAGAAGCGCGCGTGATACTTCAGCGCCAGTTGCATCTCCTCCCGCATGCAGAATGCGATTACGGAGGTGGCCACCTTCTCGAGTGAGTGCTATTTCACCACTTGCCTCTTTATCAAAGATTGCACCACGTTCAATTAATTTACGAACAGCCTCAGGACCTTCGGTAACTAATACACGCACTGCATCAAGATCACAGAGCCCAGCACCTGCAACAAGAGTGTCTTTCTCATGTGCTGCAGGAGAATCGCCATCGCCGAGCGCTGCAGCGATTCCGCCTTGCGCCCATTTAGTGGAACCTTCATCAACGCGCGCCTTTGTAACAAGTAATACAGAGAGTCCATATGTTCGACATTGCAGCGCAGTGGTAAGACCTGCGATTCCGGACCCAACGACGATGACATCAGCAGATGCTGTCCAGCCAGGTGCTGGCGCTAAGAGCTTCATGCGCGGATTCCCATAGGTACATTGTCAATCAATCGGACTCCATTTATCCAGCCGGCGACAATTGCTCGTACATCGCGAGTATCTGATTGAGCGTGTGCAAAAGTATTCTCATCGATAAAATCAGCGTAATCGAGAGTCAGCGCTGGCTCTGTCGCCAAAATCTCACGTAATTCAATCTCAGTCTTCGATTGGGATAAGGCTCTATAGATTATTTGAGCAGCAACTCTTGCCTCTGGAGTAAGTCGTATATTACGAGAAGACATTGCAAGACCATCTGCTTCACGAATTGTTGGTGCCGTAATTATTTCTACATCATCAGCAATTGTCTTAATCAGCTGCAACTGTTGAAAATCTTTCTCACCAAAGATAGCAACTTTGGGTTGGACTAAATCGAAGAGTCGTCGAACAACAGTGAGAACTCCATCAAAGTGGCCAGTGCGGGATTTACCTTCGTAGATATCTCCAATGGGGCCTGCAGAAATCTTTCTAAATCCTTCAGGGTAGATCTCGTTCTGTTTTGGTAACCACAGGTGAGTCACGCCAGAAGATGCAGCTATCTCAATATCGATTTCAGGTGTGCGTGGGTATGTTGATAGATCTTCTTCGCTCTCAAATTGAAGCGGATTTACGAAGATACTTGCGACCACACCTGCGCTCAATGTTTTAGCTAGCTTAAAGAGTGATGCGTGGCCCGCGTGAAGTGCTCCCATGGTCGGAACAAATGCGCAGGCAGAAGGAAGCTCGCGAGCATCTGTTACTACTTTCATGGCTCCAGTCCTTTCAGGTACCGGGCAGGCAGTGCCATAATTCTAAGGCGTTAGGGCAATTGCTCCAAAAGCTCAGAAATTTTCCCGTGTGTGAGAAGCACTGCATCGGGTTCAATTTCGCGCCATGGTTCTAAAACAAAACGGCGTTCATGCGCACGTGGGTGCGGTAGCTCAAGTTCATCAGCCTTACTTAAGAGAGTGCCATATTGGATGAGATCGAGATCAATTGTGCGCGGACCCCATCTTTCGATTCGCTCACGTCCGAGAGCTTTCTCAATTCCATGAAGCACTGAGAGCAAATCAAGTGCAGGCAAATCGCTTTCGAGAATACATATTGCGTTGATGTAATCCGGTTGTTCTGGGCCGCCCACTGGTTTTGTCATGTAATACGAAGAGATTGCGGTGACATCTGTTGCTTCTCGTAACATCGAGATAGCTAAATCCATCTGCTCCTTGGGATTTCCAATATTTGCACCGAGTGCGACTACAGCTTTCATCGCGTAATAGTTACCGAGATATCTGTGGTCTGTGCCGAGATTGGCGCCTTTGGCTTATGCACCGTAACTGCGATATTACTTATTTCAGGATGTCCCGCTTTGATGCGATCTGCAATCCGACCAGCTAACCTTTCAATCAATTGAACACGTTCGCCGGTAATTTCTTCAACTACTAGATCTGCCAGTGCGCCATAATCAATTGTGTCTTCAAGGTTATCGCTAACGCTTGCCTTCGATAAATCAAGATGGATTTCCAGATCGACAAAGAAATCTTGACCATTCTTGGCTTCATGGTCAAAGACTCCGTGATAACCAAATCCCCAGATACCTGTAAGTGAGATGACATCGCTCATGAGTTGATCGCCTCGACATTTGACTTCACGCCATGAACTCTAACTCCCCAAATGCCTGAGCCGATAAGGGATTGCGTCACCTTTACCGTTGCCTCTTCGCGCTCATCTGGCTTTTCTCCACCAAGGAAACGCTTGCGCGAATGGCCGATGAGAATTGGATATCCCAGCGAAACGAATTCATCGATCCTGCGAAGGATCTCCCAATTATGTTCTGGATCCTTTGCAAAGCCGATTCCAGGATCAAGGATGATGTTCTCGCGCTTGATACC
>JBAWXP010000049.1:0-7507 GCA_037143995.1 Actinomycetota bacterium | reverse complement strand
CGCAAAAAGAGCGGTTCCGATACCCACAGTGCCGCCGAGAAGCCATCCGATGACAAGCACAACGAGCTCTATCCCTAGCCTCACACGCCCTACTCGAATACCTGTGCGGTAGTGGATTCCAGTCATGGCGCCATCTCGTGGCCCGGGCCCGAGACCACACGTTATGTAGAGCGAAGAGCCAAGTCCCACCATAGCGATTCCAATGAGATCAAAGAGTATTCCAGTCGACATCGAACTCTGTTCGGGAAAAATCTGAGTTCCTACCTGGATGAAGGTTGCGATGAGAACGATATTTGAAATGGTTCCAAAGCCTGGCTTTTCGCGAAGTGGAATCCACAGAAGCAATACAAAGGTGCTGATAACAAGAGTTGCAAAACCAATACTCATCCCCGTTTTAAGTGTGAGACCTTGTGCAAAAACTGTCCACGGCGCATTACCTTGGTTTCCTTGGATCAAAAGTGAGTCACCTAATCCAAAGATGATGAGACCAACAAATAGTATGAGGACGCGCACGGGGGAGAGATCCCATCGCGATTGCGCGCGCCACGGGGTGACGGGAACTGTTTTATGAGGAGCAAGGAGCTTACGGAAGGCCGATAACTTCATTGTCAGAGTCTATAGTTATTCAATGTTTATAGGTCTAGGAACAGTAATCAATATTGTCGCAGTCCTTGTCGGATCAACAATTGGAATCGCAGTTGGCTCACGGATTACAAAGTCCGCAACTAGTTTGATTACGGATATCCTCGGATTAATCACCCTCCTAGGTGCAACCTCTGCGATTATCCCGCTCTGGAGCCCTCAATTCGTTTCATCATTTCCTAAAGGCGCTTCGCTTCTCATCATTCTGGCCTCCATGTTGCTCGGAGGCCTCATAGGTTCAGCTCTATCACTTGAAACTCGTCTCGATTCTTTTGGTGAGAATCTGCGCAAGAGATTTAAGGCATCAAGTGAGAGCCCATTTGTTGAGGGCTTTGTGTCAGCATCACTTCTCTTTGTCATCGGACCGCTTGCAATCCTTGGCAGTGTCAGCGATGGAATGTCACAAGGTATCGATCAATTGATTTTGAAGTCTTCGCTCGACTTCTTCGCTTCGATGGCCTTTGCGTCAACTCTCGGTTGGGGCGTTGCAGCATCCATTATTCCAGTAGCCGTGTATCAAGGTTTTTGGACTGTCATCGGACTCGCTTCTGGATCGATTCTCAGCCAGTATCAAATCGATGCAATGACCGTTTGTGGTGGGCTCATGCTGGTTGGAATCGCACTACGACTTTTAGATATTAAGAGAATTGCAGTTGCCAATCTCTTACCTGCATTGGTCATAGCTCCGCTACTTGCAACTGCAGTGCACGCTCTGAATTAGAGAGGTTGTGGTTTAGAAAGTTGAAGCGTCAATGACGAAACGATATTTCACATCGCTTGCAACGGTTCTTTCATAGGCTTCATTGATGTAATCAGCTTTGATGACTTCTACATCGCTGACGATATTTTTCTCTCCACAGAAGTTGAGCATCTCTTGCAGCTCAGGCATTCCACCAATCATGGAACCACCAATCGAGCGACGACCATTAAGGAGCGTGCCAGCGTTGAGCGCATAAGGCTTACCTGGCAACCCGATGACGACGAGAGTGCCATCTAACTTGAGTAAGTTGAGATAGAGATCGATATCTACCTCCGCGCTGACTGTATTGAGAATGACGTCGAACGTCTTGGCATGCTCTTTAAATACTGACTTATCGTTTGTAGCAATAAATGAATGTGCTCCCATTGCGCGAGCATCAGCTTCCTTCTCTGGCGAGTGTGAGAGCACGGTGACATCTGCGCCGAGCGCTGCTGCAAATTTCACTCCCATATGTCCCAAGCCACCAAGTCCCATGACGGCAACTTTCTTGCCTGGCCCAACACCCCAATGTTTAATCGGTGAATACAAGGTGATCCCTGCACAGAGAAGTGGGGCTACGCCTTCGAGGGGGAGGTTGGCGGGAATCGTGACTGCATAATCTTCATTGATGACGAAATAATTGCTATAGCCACCCATCGCAACGGTGACACCGTCGCGTTCAAGCTGGTTATATGTTCCGGTCATTCCTTCAAGACAATACTGTTGTAAACCGGCTTTGCAGTTCTCGCATACGCGACAAGAGTCGACGAATACTCCAACACCAATGAGGTCTCCCACCTTAAATTTTGAAACTGCGCTTCCTACAGCGGTGACAGTGCCCGCAATCTCATGTCCTGGAACCATCGGAAAGATTGCAGGTCCCCATTCTTCGCGCGCTTGGTGGATATCTGAGTGACAGATACCTGCGTACGCGATATCCAGAGCAACATCGTGAGAACCAAGAGCACGGCGATCAAACTCGTAAGGAACCAGCTTTTCTTTCGCTGCTAGGACTGCATAGGCGCGTGTATTCATAGGTGGACCTTTTCTGCTGGAGGATGCTGTTGAGCTAGGCGATTGACTAGGTGAACGGTAGTGGGTCAGAGCTCATATGTCCTGCCCGAGATGCGCGAGCAGTGACGCGACGCATGTGATGGCGACGACAGAGAACCTCGTAGGCAACTTCATCGCTCTTTCCAACGTCGCCCACGACAACTTGTTCGCCCTCAGTCACCATGACTCCATTTACAGTTCGAGCATTATGAGTGGCGCGCGATCCACACCAACAGAGAGCTTCCACTTGTAGGGTATTCACGCGATCTGCGAGTTCAACTAATCGGGCAGAACCTGGGAAGAGCTTGGTCTTAAAGTCAGCCAGAATTCCGAAGGCATAGACATCGATTCCTAAACCATCAACAATCTGCGCTAGTTGATCGATCTGGATTGGCTGATAGAACTGAGCCTCATCGCAGATGATGTAATCGATACGTTCGCCGATCGAGAGATGTTCAACAACAAATTTATGCAGATCCAGTGATTCCTCAACTTCGATTGCATCGGATTGCAAGCCTAGGCGAGAGCTGATGACTCCTGATCCGGCACGATCTTTATTGGTAAAAATCAGACCTGTACGGCCACGACTCTTATGATTGTGGGCAGTCTGCAAGGCAAGCGTTGATTTTCCGCTATCCATAGTTCCGCAGTAATAGATGAGCTCAGCCACCTTCGCATCCTGCCATTAATTTGATCTTTATGCAGGAGTTCAATGGAATGAAACCCCAGCAGCCCCAAGCGCCGCATATAACTTTCCTGCAAGAGCACGACTCATAGCAACGCTGATATGTGAGGAATCCCTATATACAACGCGGTTATCGATGATCGCTGGGCATTCGAAAGAGCAGAGCCACGATGTTGGATCGATATTTCTAAATCCTGGTATCAAATATGGGCTCGACGGTTTCGTCGAATTGCACTTGCTTGTCGACCCAGATGCGATGCAGCTGGGAATATCACGCAACGGGTGCGGGGTGTCGGAGATGTAAATGAGATTGCCAGAGCTTCCGCGGAGTTGAGTGAGAGTCTTAACCAATCCTTCTCGCCACCAATTCGATCTACTCGAGTACCCCGACGGCATTTCAAAATGCTCCATACCGCTGACTATGACTGCCTCTGGATGAATCGAAGCGATTCTGCGATAGGAGTTGGCTCTCCACGCCGAGCAATCTGCATTCTTATAATTTCCAGTCTCTCGCTTAATGACAGCCGGACCCGGGCATGCCGATTTCGTGAGGGATATCAATTCAAAACCCTGCTCCATTGCAAGCTTCTCGAGAGCAGGAAACCATTGCGCCGCATGAGAGTCGCCGAAGAGAACAATTTTAACTTTCGCTCCACGTACCCCATAAGTACAGTCTCCAGATTTGGTCTCACCGTTGTTGACGTGGCATCCATCGTCATACACGACTGGCTTTGCCAGAACCTGCGTCAAACTATAAGTCTTACCATTAGGCATACGTATGTGATTTGAATATGTAGAGTAGATGGAGATTCCAAGTAGAAGAGATATTGCTGTTGCAAGTGTTGCCAACCTGATAACCCGGCTGCGTGAGAGCTCTTTGTGTCGCAATGGTTGCTCTATCCATCTATGAGTAGCGTGGGCAAGGATGAGAGTCAGAAATATGCACAGAGCGCGTTCATAGATATGCAACCCACGTCCGAGATATACAGCGGGAATCACCAACAATGGCCAGTGCCACAAGTAGAGCGGATATGAAATTTCACCCAACCATTGAACAATCCGTAGATGTGAAATTACGCGCAACATTGATGGCCAATAACCAATCGATGCGATCGCAATAGCTGTGGCTAATACCGGAATCAGGGCTGCAGTTCCTGGAAAGGCAGTGCTGTCATTGAAATAGGTAGCACCGAAGATGATCGCAGCAAGTGCAAGAATGGCTAAAGTTTTTTTACTACGTCTAAATTCTGGAATGAAAAGTAGAAGCGCACCTATTCCAAGCTCCCATGCGCGCGTTGGAAGTGAGTAGAAGGCCCAGATTGGAGCGGTACGAGTTTGAGCGTAACTCCACACGAATGAAATCAGGGTGATCACGGTGATGCCTTGCCCGACTAAACGTCGTCCACCTTGTTTGTACAAGATGAAAATCAGGAATGGCCAGACCAAATAGAACTGCTCTTCCACTGCGAGAGACCAGTAATGAATCACCACTGGTGGAAGAGCCTCAAGATTTTGATAATCCATCTGCCAGAATGCAAATAGATAATTTGAAATGTAGATACCAGCAGCAGCGATATCTTTACCAAGCTCATGGCGCATAGTCGCGGGATAGAGAATCCATGCTGCTATTGCAGTTGTGATCAGTACGAAGAACGAGGCTGGTAGTAATCTCTTGATTCTGCGTGTATAGAAAGCCTTAAACGAGATTGTTCTAGTCTTCTCGAGTTCGCGTAAAAGTAGGCCGGTAATGAGATAGCCCGAGATAACGTAGAAGATATCGACGCCGATATAGCCACCGCGTAGTAATCGTGCATGATAGATAACAACGAGAAGAGAAGCTAAAGCTCGTAGCGCCTGAATTTCCTTAATACGCATTAGGTACTTACCAGAGCATGGATAGCAATAGCAGGGAAAGAATGTGCAATCTTCGCTCGTCCGCCTAGAGCCTGTATCTCAAGCAGGACCACAATCGAAGATATGACCCCACCCGCTTGCTGAATCAGTCGCAAGGAAGCCTCCAGAGTTCCACCCGTTGCCAATACATCATCAACGAGCACTACAGACTGTGCGGGGGAGAATGCATCACGATGTATCTCAACGACATCGTTACCGTACTCAAGTCCATACGGTTGAGAAAAAACTTCTCCTGGGAGTTTTCCCTTCTTTCGGATGGGTACAAATCCAGATGAACGATGCATTGCAAGAGCGCTTCCTAAAATGAATCCTCGTGCTTCGACGCCAGCAACTATTTCGGCATCACGATCACATTGCGATAGCGCGTCGATGACTACCTTTAATGCTTCGGGGTTTGATAGCACTGGCGTAATATCTTGAAAGAGGATTCCGGGAGATGGAAAATCCGGTATCGCACGAATCTGCGCTAGAGCTTCCGAGAGTTGCATTCTGCGATCTACCACCGTAACTGTGTCCGAACGGGGACTTGAACCCCGAATCCCTTGCGAGAACTAGCACCTCAAGCTAGCGCGTCTGCCAATTCCGCCACCCGGACGAGTAACTCGCTCGCTTTGGAGTAATCCTAAGCGTTTGAGCCGAAATAACAGGGTAACGATAGCAATCGCCTTGCTCTCATGCAAAAGAGCTTGATTTTTCTTGCCACTTCGAAGAGAAATGGGGGGCAGAATAGGGATATGACTCTAGAAGAAGAAGTTGTAAAGATTTGCCAAGATCTCATTCGCATCCCATCGGTCAACTTCGGTGAAGGCAGAGGAGACGAAAAAGCAGTAGCTGAATATGTAGTTGCATCCCTTGCAGAAGTTGGCATTACAGCGAGAATCTATGAGTCCGCACCAAATCGCTGCAATGTCATCGCCAATATTGAAGGTTCTGATACTTCTCGTCCTGGTTTAGTTGTTCATGGTCACATCGATGTTGTCCCGGCGAATGCAGATGATTGGTCAGTCGATCCATTCGCTGCTGAAATTCGCGACGGGATGATTTGGGGACGTGGCGCTGTAGATATGAAAAATACCGATGCGATGATTCTTGCAATCATTCGCAAGTGGGCTCGTACTGGATATAAACCTCCTCGCAATATTGTTCTAGCTTTCTTTGCAGATGAAGAAGCCGGGATGACCTACGGTTCTCGATGGATGGCGGCACAACATCCAGAAGTTTTTGCAGGATGCACTGAAGCAATCTCCGAGGTAGGCGGCTTTTCAGTCACTGTTGGCGATGGTAAACGTCTCTACTTCGTAGAGGCAGCTCAAAAGGGTATTCATTGGATGAGGCTCACCGCGACAGGTCGAGCAGGCCACGGTTCTATGATGAACGATGAAAATGCACTCACGGTTATTTCAGAAGCAGTTGCAAAGATTGGTCGCTTCGAGTGGCCACAACGGTACACATCAACCGTAAAAACCCTCTTTACGAAAATTGCCGAAGCCACTGGCAAGAGCTACGACGAGAAGGATCTGCGTCCACTTCTGAGAGAGATTGGACCAACTGCTCGTATGATTGGGGCGACGTTACAAAATACAGCGAACCCAACGATGCTCGATGCCGGATACAAGGCGAATGTCATCCCTGGCAGTGCAAGTGCCGTCATCGACGGTCGCTTCCTTCCCGGATATGAAGATGAACTCAATACAACAATTCGTTCAATCATTGGTCCGGATATCACTATCGAAACTATCTCGCGAGATATCGCACTTGAAGTCAACTTCGAAGGCGATCTCGTTGATGCAATGTGCAGCGCAATCCTTACCTTTGACCCCGAAGGAATTCCGGTCCCATATCTCATGAGTGGGGGAACCGATAATAAAGCGCTCTCAGAACTTGGAATTGTGGGTTACGGCTTTAGCCCACTGAAGTTGCCAGCAGATCTAGATTTCATGGCGCTCTTTCACGGAGTGGATGAGCGAGTGCCTATTTCTGGTCTCGAGTTTGGCGTCAAAGTCTTGGAGAACTTCTTAGAGAATTGTTAAGGCTCTCGAAACATCATTGAGGGCATCGCGAACAATCTGCGGCAAGGTAACTTCTTCACTCTTCAGTATTCCGCGCATTTGTGCACCAGTACGAGCACCAACTATCGCACTAGTAATTCCTGGTGTATCGCGTACCCACGCAAGGGCAACCTCGAGAGGTGAGAATCCCAAACCTTGTGCTGCAACTGTTACTGCCTCAACAATGCGATTGCTCTCGTCGCGTAAATAGGGTTCAACGTGCTTTACAAAGTGTGGTGCCGCAGCACGCGAATCACTTGGGATTCCATTGCGATACTTTCCAGTCAATACTCCGCGCCCCAGTGGTGCCCAGGCAAGAATTCCGATTCCGGTTTCGTCAGCACAGGGGAGTACCTCTAGTTCTGCAGCTCTATTGAGCAGTGAGTACTCAACTTGGTGAGAGATGATCGGAGCCTTTGCTGAATT
>JBAWXP010000048.1:0-7814 GCA_037143995.1 Actinomycetota bacterium | reverse complement strand
AGATAGATCAGTGCAAGAGCTGATGCAGATGCAGTCTTAACAAAGTTTTCAGTTCCGCGTGGAAGAAGAAGTACGAGCAGACACGGAAAGGCGATTGCAGTTGCAACGGCAAGTCCTGAGACTCCCCCAAACCAGGATGCAGCTCCTAGCCCGATAGTTGCTGTTGTAAGTGACCACAGTGGAATATGAATATCTACGATGGAGAAAGCTCTGTTGAGTTCGCGGATTCCAAGAACGACAGCAAGTGTTACTAGAGCTGCGAAGAGAATGCGATACGTAGAGAGCGAGAACCAGACGAGAAGTACTAAGAATAAGCTGACAGCGATTGATGGCAGGAGTTTTCGACCAGCGCGCTTATTAATCGCTTCGTTGATCGAATGTATATCTGACACGGTGAGAGAACCCCAAGGGTGAAGTCTTTAGACTTCGAGGAGCTCTGCCTCCTTGTGCTTTAAAAGATCGTCAATCTTTGCCACGTGATCTGCAGTAATTTTTTCGAGTTCTTTTTCACCGCGGCTTAAATCGTCTTTTCCGATATCGCCATCTTTTTCCAGCTTCTCCATAAGTTCTTTCGCTGTGCGGCGGATATTGCGCATGGAGATCTTTGAGTCTTCAGCCTTTGTCTTTGCCACCTTGATGTAATCCTTGCGGCGCTCTTCAGTCAGCTGTGGGAAATTAACGCGAATAATTGCGCCATCTGTTGCTGGATTTACACCAAGATCTGATTCGCGAATTGCTTTCTCGATTGACGTCATTGCACCTTTATCGAAAGGCGAGACAACTGCCATACGAGACTCAGGAATCTGAATTGAGGCAAGCTGTGAGAGAGCAGTCCATGTGCCGTAGTAATCGACCATGATCTTGTTAAACATTGCAGGGTGAGCGCGGCCTGTGCGGATTGCACCGAAATCATCTTTCGCGACTTCGACAGCTTTATTCATTTTGTCGGTCGCATCTGCGAGTGCGCTAGTTACATCTGCCATGGTTTTTACCCTTCGATATCTCTCGTTTAAGAAACGAGAGTTCCTATCTTTTCACCGCGAACTGCACGACCAATATTTCCATTTGTCATAAGATCGAAGACCACGATAGGTAAGTGGTTTTCGCGACAGAGGCTAAATGCTGCTGCATCTGCAACTGCAAGTGACTTCTGTAGAACTTCATCGTAAGAAATCGTGTCGTACTTTGTTGCATTCGAATCTTTGCGCGGATCGGCGTTGTAAACACCATCGACGCCAGACTTAGCGAGCAAAAGAGCGCCAGCACCAATCTCGAGTGCGCGTTGTGCTGCGACTGTATCGGTTGTAAAGAATGGCATTCCGGCGCCTGCACCGAAAATTACTACGCGACCCTTTTCAAGGTGGCGGATAGCGCGACGTGGAACATAAGGCTCTGCAACTTGTCCCATTGCAATTGCGGTTTGGACACGAGTGTCGACGCCCTCTTTTTCTAGAAAATCTTGGAGCGCTAAACAGTTCATCACTGTTCCGAGCATTCCCATGTAGTCAGCGCGTGAGCGTTCCATGCCGCGCTCTGAAAGTTCGGCGCCACGGAAGAAGTTACCGCCGCCAACAACGATTGCAATCTGGGTTCCGCTGCGGACAACATCAGCGATTTGCTTTGCAACATCTGCGAGAACATCGGGATCAACACCGATGCCTTTCTTGCCACCGAAAACTTCTCCAGAAAGCTTAAGGAGCACTCTTCCATACGTACCTCTAGTACCTGGCATGAGTGCTCCCTTCGCTCGTTGGAATTAGTTTACTGACCTACGCGGAAACGGTGGAATGCCTTGACGGCGGTTCCTGCCTCATCGAGGATCTGTTTCACGGTCTTCTTTGCATCCTTCGCGAAAGACTGCTCGATTAGTGAAACTTCCTTCACAAAACCGGTGACGCGTCCTTCGATGATTTTAGATAGCGATGCTTCTGGCTTACCTTCGGCGCGAGCTGTCTCTTCTGCAAGGCGACGCTCGGTCTCAATAAGGTCTGCTGGAACATCTTCGCGATTAACGAATCGTGGCGCAAATGCTGCGATGTGCTGTGCAACATCCTTGCCAACTTCAGCTGCCTCTTTTGCAAGAGATACCAAGACGCCAACTTGTGGTGGCAAATCTGGGCTTGTCTTGTGAAGGTAGAGTCCAACTGGTCCTTCGATAACTGCAACGTTGCGGATTTCAATCTTCTCGCCGAGCATTGCATTTCCTTCATCAATGACAGACTGAACGGTCTTACCGTTAGCCATTGTTGATGCGAGGAATGAAGCAACATCTGCCGACTTTGATGAAACAAGCTGATCAACGAGTTCATCGCCAAGTGCGATAAAACGCTCGCCCTTTGCAACGAAGTCTGTCTCGCAATTAAGTTCGAGCATGACACCAAGGTCACCTGAAACCTTTGCTACGACCAAACCATTTGATGTTAAACGACCTTCGCGCTTTGTTACGCCCTTTTGTCCTTTAACGCGAATGATTTCAATAGCCTTGTCGTAATCGCCATCTGCTTCATCAAGTGCCTTCTTGCAATCGAGCATTCCTGCTGCAGTTGCTTCGCGAAGGCGCTTTACATCTTCTGCTGAATAATTAGCCAATTTAGATCTTCTCCCTACTTCGCTTCAGACACATCGCCAGTAGTCACAGCTTCAGCTGGAACCGCGGACAACATTTCGTTTTCAAGTTGTTCGGACACCGCTGTTGCAACTGGTGCTGGAGCTGCTGCAGAACGTGCCTTGAGGCCTTCTGCAATTGCATCGGTGATGACGCGTGTAAGGAGCTCGATTGAACGGATTGCATCGTCGTTACCAGGAATCTTGAAATCAACTTCATCTGGATCACAGTTTGTATCAAGGATTGCAATCACAGGAATACCAAGCTTCTTAGCTTCCTGCACTGCAAGGTGCTCCTTCTTTGTGTCAACAACCCAGATTGCTGAAGGCAACTTGGTCATGTGACGAATACCGTCGAGGTTCTTAAAGAGCTTCTCGCGCTCACGGCGAAGGACAAGAAGTTCCTTCTTTGTAAGCAGAAGGTCATTTGCTGTCTCGAGAGCTTCTAGCTCCTTGAGGCGCTGAATACGCTTGTAGACAGTTGGGAAGTTTGTAAGCATTCCACCTAACCAGCGCTCTGTAACTGTTGGCATTCCAACGCGAGCTGCTTGATCGATGATTGGCTTGTGAGCCTGCTTCTTTGTTCCTACGAATAGGACGTGGCCACCCTTAGCAACTGTCTCCTTAACGAATGCATATGCAGAGTCGATAAGTGCCAGTGATTGCTGGATGTCGATGATGTAGATGCCATTGCGTTCTGTGAAGATAAAACGCTTCATCTTTGGATTCCAACGACGAGTCTGGTGTCCGAAGTGGACTCCGCTGTCGAGGAGTTCGCGCATTGTTACAACTGCCATGACGGCACGCTCCTTCTTAGGTTTTTTGTGCGCAGCACTAAAAAACCTGCTCGGTTAATGTCTTAGCAATTTACTAAGACCGTCGCACCTACAACGCCGACCGTTCAAAATTGAGCGGACCGAAGTGGCTTGTAATTTTCGCTGAGCGAGTCATACATAGGTACTGAGATGTCACCGGAAATTTCTTTCTGGTGCAGGGGAAATCTTACCTGCCGCCAAGGGGTGCAAAATCCACCCCAGTTACTCTGGTTAAGCCCGAGGGTGGGCTTGTTTAAAGGCTTTCTGCAATCTTTCCGTCGATACATGGGTGTAGATCTGCGTTGTGGCAAGAGACGCGTGCCCCAGAATCTCTTGAACTGTTCGAAGATCTGCTCCCCCTTCAAGAAGGTGTGTTGCAGCTGAATGGCGCAGTGCATGTGGCCCCATCCGCTCCACTCCCTCTAAAGCGGAGAGCGCTTCATAGACAATGGTGCGAACTGTGCGTTGATCAATGCGAGCACCGCGACTTCCTAGGAAAACTGCGCGCGCTGACTTTTCTGTGGCAATCGATGTGCGACCATTTTTCAACCAATCATTGAGCGCCTTAATTGCAGGGGCTCCCAAAGGAATTGTTCGCTCTTTATTTCCCTTACCCAAGACGCGAATCGTATTGCGGTTGTAATCAACATCATCGAGATCAAGACCGCAGAGCTCTGAGACACGAGCACCGGATGCATACAAGACTTCCACGATTGCACAATCGCGCTTAGATAGCGGTGTCTCTTCTTCGGCAACACGAGTGGCAAGTGAATCCATTGCAGTTGTTGCATCTACAACAGATAAGACTTCAGGCAGGGTTCTATGTCCCTTCGGTGTCGCAAGGGTTGCCCCTACATCCTTTGCTAGGTATCCCTTTTTTGTTGCCCACTTTGTAAAGAGGCGAATAGAGACAGCCCTACGTGAAAGCGTTGTGCGCGCTCCCCCTTTAACCTGCTGATTGGCTAACCATGAACGTATATGCGCGATGGTCATGGATGAGACATCATCAACCTTCTGCATCTCGAGATTGCTCAGAAAACTTTCAAGGTCTCCGAGATATGCGCGAACTGTGTGCTCGGAGAGATTGCGCTCCTTCTCGAGATAGCGGGTGTACTCCGCCTGAATCTGCGCAAAGGATGACATGTGTAAAGAATATATCCACTCCCTCTCGATACCCTGGTCTGACTTTGATGCGGATAAGCATCAAAGGCGATACGGTGCAGGTATGCGCATTCGAGTCTGCGAATCCATCGCAATACCCTCACTCTCCCGCGAGCTCGACGGTTCAGTAATTCTCTCGATCAACACAGATTTATCCTTTGAAGATATCGACGGATTTATTGGAGATCAGTTTGAGCCTGGTGAACGAGATATCGCTTTTTCACTGTGGGCAGATGATGAGACCAAACGAGTATTTACACCCATCGAGGGCAGTACAGATTTCTATATAGATCTGCGTTAGACCTACTTTTTATCAAGTACACCAAGTGCAATCAGCAAAGTCTCTGGAGATACTTCTAGTACTTCACAGAGCGGTGCAATTACGCCAATCGTTGGACGCCTCTCTTGCCTGAAGTAACGTGAAAGGCTTCCGCGATCAATTCCAACAAGCTCAGCAAACTCTTCATATGTAGCGATATTGAGTCTTTGCAATCTTTGCGCAAGCCAATCAGCAGACTCGGCTGGGGTATTTCGTCTACCCGCAGAATTCGCGCGCATAGAAAAAATATATAACAGGGGCTGGCGAAAAGGGAAGAACTTATTCGGGTTTGCGGCCCTGTCGCAAAAGTCCGAATGTGAGGGCATCTTCGAGAGCCATTGCAGATGCTGCAATCACGTTCTCGTGAACGCCCACGGTATTCCACTCACCCTTGCCATCTGAAGTCTCGACGAGAACACGGGTAACCGCACCTGTTCCAAGACGTCCCTCAAGGATACGAACCTTGTAATCGGTAAGTTCAAGAACAGCCAGTTCTGGGTAGAGCTGGTTAAGTCCATCGCGTAGCGCATTATCAAATGCGTTCACGGGACCGTTTCCGGCTCCTGAGCAAGTGATTTCTTTACCTTGCGCAGTAACTGTTACTTCAGCTTTCGTGATGATTGTGTTTTTCTCATCGCGTTCGGTTGTTGTAAGCCAGTGATCAATAGTGAAGAAGGATGGACGCTTACCAGTTGCTTCTTCACGAAGGAGAAGTTCAAATGAAGCATCTGCGGCTTCAAAGGTAAATCCTCGAGATTCCATATCCTTTACGCGATCGACAACGCGACCAATGAGTTCGCGATCGCCTTTGAGGTCAACGCCAAGTTCCATAGATTTAAGTTCGATTGATGCACGCCCTGCCATATCTGAGACAAGCATGCGCATATCGTTTCCAACAGATTCTGGATCTTCATGTTGGTAGAGAGATGGATCCACCTTGATTGCAGAAGCGTGCAGCCCTGCTTTATGCGCAAATGCTGACACACCTGTATAGGGCTGACGAGGAGATGGGGAAATATTTGTCACTTCAGCAACTGCATGCGAGATACGGAAAGCTTCGCGCAGCGCATTCTGTGGAAGAACATCTTTCTTCTTCTTGAGCTCTAAGTTAGCGATGATGGTAACTAAGTCAGCGTTTCCAGTACGTTCGCCGTAACCATTGAGAGTGCCTTGAACGTGGGTTGCACCTGCTGCGACTGCCGCCATTGAGTTCGCAACTGCGCAACCTGTGTCGTTATGGCAGTGAATTCCTAAGCGAGCAGATGTCGCACCAAGCACATCATGAACGACCTCAGCAATTTCATCAGGGAGCATTCCACCGTTGGTATCGCAGAGCGCTGCAACATCAGCACCTGCCTCCATCGCAACTCGAATAACTTCGAGTGCATAGGCGCGGTTGGCGCGGTATCCATCAAAGAAGTGTTCTGCATCAAGGAATACGCGCTGACCTTCTTGGCGCAAGTGAGAAATAGAATCACGGATCATTGCAAGGTTTTCATCTAGATTTGTCTTCAATGCAAGATCAACGTGGCGGTCATATGCCTTTGCAACGAGTGTTACTGCAGGCGCTCCTGAATCACGAAGCGCTCCAAGAAGAACATCATCTGCAGCTTTTACATTGGGGCGACGAGTTGCACCGAATGCCACAAAGGTGGCGTTCTTTAACTTCAATTCCTTCTTAGCTAGTGCAAAGAACTCAGTGTCCTTAGGGTTTGCACCAGGCCAACCGCCTTCAATAAAGCCAACGCCTAAATCATCAAGATGGCGCGCAATCGTTAACTTGTCATGGACAGAGAGATTCAAGCCTTCTTGCTGCGCACCATCACGCAGAGTTGTGTCATATATATGAAGCGTCTCTTTATCAAAACTCACAGCGAGACCTTCTTCATCCACCCGTGCTTATCCGCTGTTGTTCCATGCTGGATGGCAAGAAGATGGTTGCGAATCTGCATGGTGATGGGACCTGGTTGTCCATCACCTGTTACCCATGTACCCATGGCAGATTTTGCTTGTCCTACAGGAGATACAACTGCAGCAGTTCCACATGCAAAGATTTCAGAGATTTCACCAGAGGTAACGCCTTCGCGCCAATCATCAACTGAGAGCATGACCTCATCTGTCTTATAACCAAGATCTTTTGCCACAGAGAGAATTGAATCGCGAGTGATTCCTGGCAATAAAGTTCCAGTCAGCTTGGGAGTGACGACAGTTGCATCAGCGCCTTTGCCCTTTACGAAGTAAAGGTTCATGCCGCCCATCTCTTCAATCCACTTACGCTCGACTGCATCGATCCATACAACTTGGTCGCATCCTTCTTTCGCCGCAGCCTTTTGCGCAACGAGGGATGCTGCGTAATTTCCACCGCACTTTGCCTCCCCTGTTCCGCCAAGGGCGGCGCGCACATATTCAGTTGAGATCCAAACAGATACTGCCTTTGCTGGATCAAAGTAAGCGCCAGCAGGAGTTGCAATAAGTAAGTAGGTAGCTTTATTTGTTGGACGAACGCCAAGTCCAACCTCAGTTGCAATCATAAATGGGCGGATATAAAGCGCTTCGCCAATTTTTCCCGGAGTCCAACCCGCATCTTGCTTCACTAGCGTGTGAATTGTTTCAAGGAATAACTCTTCGGGCATTTCAGGAAGAGCAAGACGTGCTGCAGATCGTGCAAATCGACGTGAGTTTGCTTCTGGACGAAAAAGTGAAATTCCACCATCGGGTTGGCGATATGCCTTCATTCCTTCAAAGATTTCTTGTCCGTAATGAAAAACTGCAGTTGCGGGATCGAGTGAGATTGGCCCATATGGCTTTAGCTCTGGCTCTTGCCAGCCACCTTCTTCAGTCCACTCGCAGATGACCATATGGTCGGTGTAATACTTTCCAAAACCACAGTTGGCGACCTTCTCATCGCGCTCGGC
>JBAWXP010000047.1:0-7900 GCA_037143995.1 Actinomycetota bacterium | reverse complement strand
GCAAATCAATTGAGCATCTCGCAATCTGCAGTGATTGCAAGTATTTTGCGCTCGCCAGGTTTATATGACCCGGTTCTCTCTGAAGCTAATAAGAAGCGCCTCGATGGACGTTTCCAATATGTGATTCAAGGAATGCTTGAGAAGAAGTGGATTACTCCCGCCGAAGCGAAGGCTGCAAAGATGCCAGTAGTTTCTCCGCGCACAACGAGCGGACAACTCAGTGGCCCTAAGGGTTACATCATTGATTCAGTAGAGAAAGAGTTATCGAAACTTGGATTTACCCAAGATCAACTGCTCGTTGGCGGATATGTCATCAAGACAACCCTGGATCAACGCGCACAACAATCTGCAGTGGATGCGGTTAATAAATTAACGCCATCGCCTGCCCCAACAAATTTACATACAGCACTTGTTGCCATTAGACCTGGTACCGGTGAAATTATTGCGATGTATGGCGGAAAAGATTATGTAGTCCGCCAACTTAACGATGCAACACAATCAATTGCACTAGCCGGCTCTACTTTTAAGCCCTTTGCACTGGTTGCAGCGCTCGAGGCAGGAATCCCACTGACCTCGATGTGGAATGGCGATACACCACAAACTTTCGATGATTTAGGAAAGCCATACGAAGTCTCCAATTATGGAGATGAAGGATGGGGTCAAGTAGACCTTCTTACTGCAACACAACACTCCATTAATACCGTCTTTGTTCCACTGGGAATCAAAGCGGGAATGGATAAAGTTGTAGACGTTGCTCGCCGCGCAGGAATTCCAGATAGCGTTGCAATGATTGGAACACCTTCTGTTGTGTTGGGTGTTGCCAGCCCTCACGTTATTGATGTGGCAAATTCATATGCAACATTTGCAGCTCAAGGCGTTTACTCAAAGCCATTTATAGTCGCGCAAGTGATCGGCCCTAATAAAGGTGTTTTATATGAAGGCAAGCCACAAACACAAGAAGTATTTAGCAAAGATGTGATGGCCGATTTAACCTACGCGCTTAAGGGTGTTGTAAATGGTGGTACAGGATCTGCAGCACTTGCACTCGGCAGGCCCGCAGCAGGTAAGACAGGAACATCACAATCCAACGCTTCAGCATGGTTTAGCGCATACACACCACAACTTGCTGCATCTGTGGCGCTCTTTCGCGATAGCGCATCCGAATCTCTTAACGGTATTGGCGGGCTGACATCAGTAACGGGTGGAACATTCCCTGCAAAGATTTGGACAGCATTTATGAAGGGCGCGCTTAAAGATGAGCCAGTTATGAGCTTCCCAGCGCCGGCAAATATTGGTGGACTTGATCCTGTCGTGATGACAAGTGGCGGACGCCAACATATGAAGACAAAGTAAAAATAGATGCGCGTTACTTCTCGCGTTGTCATTCTTCTTGCAGTCATTGCCTCTCTGATTAGTTATGCAAAATTTAATTTCTGTGCGCAGAGTGGATGGCAATCACCAGGACAATATATTCACGCATGTTATTCAGATATCCCAGCACTCTACGGTGATAGAGCTTTAGATAAAGGGGTATGGGCATATAGCAGCGGGAAAGACTCCGTTGAATATCCGGTAATCCAAGGAAGCATCATGTGGCTGACTGCAAAGTTTATTCCACATGGAATCAATAACTATTTCTATGGAAGTGCGCTTTTACTTGCACTCCTCTTTATCTTTATCGCAACTATTACACTTAAGATAAAACCTGAATTCGGATATTTACTCCCCCTTGCCCCAGCTGCAATTGCATCCCTTTATATCAATTGGGATTTGTGGGCGATAGCAACGATGTTGCTTGCCATCTATTGGTTTGATCGTAAAGCTGAGATTGCGAGCGCGATTGCTCTCGGTATTGCAGTATCAACAAAGTTCTTACCCATCTTCTTACTTATCCCGATTGCAATTATCTTCTTCCGACAAGGCAGCGTGAGTAAACTATTGAAGTTTTTAGCAATTACGGTTGCAACCTTTGCAGCAATTAATCTGCCGGTCGCGCTCACAACTCCAACAGGATGGTGGCGTTTCTACGATCTCAATCTCAACCGTGGCTCTGATTGGGGTTCGATCTGGTATGCACTTTCAAATCTTGGTGTAGATCTCACCCACCAAAATTATTTATCGGTGCTCTGTCTCATGATTGGCGTGACTGCACTTGTCATTTTTCTCTTGCAGATGCGAAATATTCCAACTCTTGCACATACAGCAATCTTTATCATGGTCATTGTGATGGCGGTAAGCAAGGTGTACTCACCACAATATGTTTTATGGTTAACGCCACTTGCAATCATTGCGCTCATTGATAAACGCGAGCTGGCCATCTTCTGGTTCTGGCAAGGAGCCGAAGTTCTGTATCACGTTGCGATCTGGCAACATCTAGCAACGGTGACTGGTGCGAAATTTGGATTGTCACTGACTGCCTATTCAGTGATTTCGCTGATCCGCATTGGCGCCTCACTAGCCCTGATGGTGCGCCTGGCCGCCCGGCATAAGAATTCTGCGCGTAATTCCGAGCGAATTTCTCATATCAACAGCTGAGAGTTACCCTTAACCTCCTCGTAAGCGAGCCCACCCGGGTCTGTTTATGAGGAGTATTAACCCTCCTGTCACGGAAATGCCGTGGCCGTCTTAGTCCAAAGGAGGTCGGGTTAACGCATGCGTCACTATGAATTAATGGTCATTCTCGATCCAGAACTCGAAGAACGTACAGTCACACCATCACTTGAGACATATCTCAAGATCATCAAAGACAGCGGAGGCCGCGTCGACAAGCTCGATGTTTGGGGCAAGCGCCGTATGTCATTTGAAATCAATAAGAAGCCAGAAGGCATCTACGCAGTTGTAGATATGCACTGCGAGCCAGCGGCAATCAAAGAGTTAGATCGTCAGCTCAACCTGAACGAATCTGTTCTTCGCACAAAGGTTATGCGCCCGCTCTAGTTTTCAATTCCGAATCGCTGCGCTAATCGGAACTCAATTGTCCACAGCTGCGGTGTTTCGAAAACGAAAAGTCAGAGTAGGCGAGTAATTTATTAGCACGGACTCCACCAGTAGAGATGAGGAAATAAAATGGCAGCAGGAGATACAACAATCACAATGATCGGCAACCTCGTTGACGATCCAGAGCTACGTTTCACCCCAAGCGGTGCAGCGGTAGCGAAATTTCGTGTTGCCTCAACACCTCGTTATTTAGATAAGGCTACAAATGAATGGAAAGATGGCGAGAGCCTCTTCCTTCAATGCCAGATCTGGCGTCAAGCTGCAGAGAATGTTGCAGAGTCACTCACAAAGGGAATGCGCGTCATTCTCTCTGGTCGACTTAAGCAACGTTCGTACGAAACAAAAGAGGGCGAAAAGCGCACAGTCTTTGAGGTAGAAGTTGATGAAGTAGGTCCATCACTTCGCAACGCCACAGCTAAGGTCACACGCACACAGCGTGCTGGCGGAAGCGGTGGAGCTGCAGCACCAGCTGCTGCAGATACTTTCAATGACGATCCATGGGCAGCTGCTTCGACTTCACCCGCCGGCGGTGGATGGGGAACATCTACAACCGACGAACCACCATTTTAAATAAGTAATTAACCGACAATCCATTCCTTCTAGAGATAGAAGGGCACCCGAAAAGGAGCACCACAATGGGAGCAAGAAATAACCGGGCTCTACGCGAGCCAAAGAACAAGGGCGCGAAAGCTGCTGCCCTTAATAAGAAGTTCAAGAAGAAGCCATGCAGCTTCTGTCGCGACAAGGTCACATATATCGATTACAAAGATATCGCGACCCTTCGCAAGTACATCTCTGATCGCGGCAAGATCCGCGCTCGCCGAGTAACAGGTGCATGCACACAACATCAGCGCGCAGTAGCAACAGCTGTCAAAAACAGCCGTGAAGTTGCTCTTCTGCCTTACACATCATCAGCACGATAAGGAGATATGAATTATGAAACTCATTCTTACTCGTGAAGTAAATAAGGTCGGCAACGCCGGCGATGTTGTCACTGTAAAAGATGGCTACGCACGCAACTTCTTGTTGCCACGTGGCGTCGCAATTGTCTGGTCACTTGGTGGCGAGAAGCAGATCGAAGGAATCCGTCGTGCACGTGCTGCCCGCGAAGTCCGCGATCTCGATCACGCTAAAGAGATTCAGAAGACTCTTGAAAAGGCATCAGTGACTGTAAAGGTAAAGACCGGCACAGCTGGTCGCCTCTTCGGTTCTGTGACAGATAAGGACATCGCTGCTGCGATTAAGTCAGCAACAGGTCTTGGCATCGATCGCCACAACCTCAAGACATCTGGCCACATCAAGAAGACAGGCACACACACTGTAAAGGTTTCTCTTGCACACAATATTGTTGCAACAGTTTCACTTACTGTGGTCTCTGCTTAATTAAGTAATTCCAAGAAAGGCCCGTCGCATCCGTGCGGCGGGTCTTTCTCTTTCTACAACCAGCCAGATTTCTTAAATTTACGATACAGAATTGCTGTAATGATCAGCAGTGAGCCCACAACAAGCGGATAGCCAAATTGCCATCGAAGCTCAGGCATGGTGTCAAAGTTCATTCCATAAATACCCGCAACCATGGTGGGCACTGAAGCCAGTGCTACATATGAAGTTATCTTGCGCATATCTTCATTCTGCTGAAGTTGCACCTGTGCAATTTCTGCTTGCAGAGCCGAAGTAAGTAGCGCATCGAGCCCAGATGCTGCATCAGATGCGCGAGAGAGATGATCTAAAGTATCTCTAAAAAATGGTGTGAGCTCTGCCGGAATATGGCGAGCTCCGATACTTGCAATGTGCTGAAGCGGTGAAAGTAGTGGGTCGATTGCATGGCGGAACTCAATGACTTCACGTTTTAGTAAGTAGATTTCTTGAGAAGCACTGTCACGAGAATCTCCAAAAACTTTATGTTCAACCTGAACAACATCGGTCTCGAGCTCAATCGAAATATCAATGTAGCAATCAATAACATGGTCGAGAATGGCATGCAATACGGCATAAGGACCTTTTGCAAGTTGATCTGGATTGTTCTCTAGATGATGACGTGTATTAACAAGAGGTGCACCGTTTCCATGGCGTACAACAACAATGAAGTGATCACCGATAAAGCAGAAGATTTCACCAGTAGAGATCTGGCTACCTTTATCTTCGTAGAAAGCCGTCTTTAATACGAGCGCCTGCACCCCTGGATACTCTTCAAACTTTGGACGTTGATGAGCCATCACCGCATCTTCAATAGCAAGTGGATGAAAACCAAAGTCAGCGACTACTTTTTCAAATTCATTCTGTGTAGGTTCAGCAAGGCCCAACCAGACAAAGCCACCTTCACTCCTCGCCTTCTGAATCATCGAAGGCAGATTTGATGGTTCGGTGAAACGTCTACCGTTTTGATACAGGGCGTAATCAACGATCATGGGTGAAGTCTCGCGCAGAAAGATGAATATGAGATGACATCTCACTGTGTGAGAAGTTGGTAATTACTTTCCTCCACACCTTTCTACGCTTAAAAGGGGGGTTACTCACAATCCATCAACACTTTATGCACAGATATCCACGCTTATCCACCTACTTATCCCCACCTTTATCCCCATGACTCTCCGCCTACGTTCGCTTACTGAGCGTGGCGGACATACCTTTCACCCGTTGATGTCAGTGGTCTAGAGGAAGGTATGTCGCGTGAGCATTGCTGAACTACCTAATACCTCTCGATCAAGTTACAACACTGTCGGCGCTGAATACGAGCGCACACCACCACAAGATCTTCAGGCAGAACAATCTGTTCTCGGCGGAATGTTGTTATCGAAAGATGCCATTGCAGATGTTGTTGAAGTATTGAAAGAGCGCGATTTCTATCGCCCCGCACACGAACTTATCTATAACGCAATTCTTGATCTCTACTCACGAGGCGAACCCGCAGATGCAATTACCGTTGCAGCAGAGCTCACAAAAAACGGTGAGATTGCGCGCGCAGGCGGCGCACCATATCTACACACACTTATCTCATCCGTTCCAACTGCGGCCAATGCAAGTTACTACGCAAAGATTGTTCTTGAACATGCAATCATGCGCCGCCTTGTTGAAGCTGGTACAAAGATTGTTCAACTCGGTTACGACCAAAGTGGCGAGGTCGATGATGCAGTCGATGCTGCGCAAGCTGAGGTCTATGCAGTTACTGAACGACGTGCATCAGAAGATTATGTACAGCTCAGCACTTTGCTACCGGCAGCCCTCGACGAAATCGAAGCAATCTCAAAAGGTATTGGTATCGAAGGAGTTAAATCAGGTTTCCGTGATCTTGATTTACTTACTCACGGTTTCCACCCAGGCAACATGATCATCATCGCAGCGCGTCCTGCTGTCGGTAAGTCAACGCTCGGCCTTGATATTGCGCGCCATGCATCAATTCACGAAAATCAAGCAGCTGTCATCTTCTCTCTCGAAATGTCGAAATCCGAAATCACTATGCGTATGTTGTCTGCTGAAGCGCGCGTTGGTCTTAACAATATTCGCTCAGGACAACTCAGCGATGAAGAGTGGGCAAAGCTTGCACGCCGTATGGGTGAAATTTCTGATGCACCGTTATTTATCGATGATTCACCCAACCTTTCCATGATGGAGATCCGCGCAAAGGCGCGACGTCTTAAGCAGCGCCACGATCTCAAACTCATTGTCATCGACTACCTGCAGCTGATGTCATCAGGTAAGCGCGTTGAAAACCGCCAGCAAGAAGTATCTGAATTCTCTCGCCACCTTAAGTTGATGGCGAAAGAGCTCAATGTCCCTGTTATCGCTATCTCTCAGCTCAACCGTTCACCAGAACAGAGATCAGATAAGAAGCCGATGCTCTCTGACCTTCGTGAATCTGGTTCCATTGAACAAGATGCAGACGTTGTTATCTTGTTGCACCGCGATGATATGTATGACTCACAGAACCGATCAGGTGAAGCAGATTTCATCGTTGCAAAGCACCGTAACGGACCAACGCGCACGATTACAGTATCTGCACAACTTCACTTTGCGCGCTTCTTCGATATGGCGCCCAATGTTGGTTCAGGTCGCGACTTCACACAATCATCAGGACCAACAGATGTACAACCGTCATCACCTGGCGATGGTGGTTGGAACGAGTAGTTTTACTTTACGGTTTTAGCGCGATCTGCTAAATAAATTCCAACCAATACAATTGCGGCTCCTATAAGTTGAATGAAATCCCAACTCTGTCCAAACCAGATCCATGCAAATGCACCTGCGATAACTGGTTCAAGCATTCCAATGACGCTACTTGTCGATGCAGTCAACATCTTCATTCCTGATAAGACAAGCATGTAAGGAACAACGGTTCCAAAGATTGCAGCTGCGCCAATAAGTAACCACCCGGGAAGCATGGTGCCTGCAGCGATTCCACCAAGGTCCATCTGCATAGAAAATACTTCAAAGGGAAATGACCATGGTGGCAGAACAACCAACCAAAAAATTGATGCAAAACCCATTCCAAAGATCATCGTTGCAATGGGCTCGCGGTTCTTACCGATTCGTTCGCTCATCAAGAAGTACGCAGCGAGACAGAATGCACAGAGAGAAGCTGCAATAAGTCCCAAGAGATCGAAGGTGAATCCTTCCCAGACCTTTGCAACAAGAATGAGGCCAGTAAAGGAGAGTGCAACTGCCAACCACATCTCGTTTGCAACAAAACCTCTGCGCACAATTTTGATCCAGAGCGCAATCCAGATCGGCGCTGTAAATTCGATAATCAGGACAAGGCCCAGCGGTACTCCGCGCTGGATGCCATACAAGTAGCCGAAGTTCACAAAGGCAAAACCCACTACCCCGTAGAGAGCCAACCGAGGAATCTCAGATTTCTTTACCTTGATAATTTCAGGGCGAGTAAAAAGTACATAGGTGCCGAGAA
>JBAWXP010000046.1:0-7969 GCA_037143995.1 Actinomycetota bacterium | reverse complement strand
GTCATCGCTCGCGGCCTTGATCCACTAGCGCTGCGCTTTACCTTTCTTGAGAATCGCTACCGCTCACAGATGGATCTGAGTTGGGCTTCCCTGGATGCTGCCAATTCGACTATCAAAAGATGGCGCACGTTAATGGCTGATGCTGGAACTAGCAGCGAAATCAAATTTGACCAAGAGATAAGTGATGCATTTACAACAGATCTCGATACCCCACGTGCGATGCAGAGACTGCGCTCAATCGAGAAAGATATCTCGATAGGTGCACTTGATAAGCGCGCACTCTTTCTCTTTGCAGATCAAGTTCTCGGTTTGGATTTAGACCGAATTATTGAAGAGAAACCACTGACACCTGAGCTACAAGCTCTAATCGCAGAACGCGCGCAAGCTCGAGCAGATAAAGATTGGGCGGCCAGTGATGCGATTCGAAAACAACTCGATGCTGCAGGAATTGAAGTACAGGATGCAGCCGATGGTCAGAGTTGGCGCTGGAAATAAATTAGACGCGTTGAAAAAAAGCGATAAGTCCGACGATAAAACCAACAGTGAGTAGAACGCTTCCAGGGTTATCGCCTTGGATGAGAAGTTCATGGCCTGCACCAAATGAACCAGCTTTGGCGATGACAATGAACCATCCCACTAGCGCTGCAAACTTATAACGGCGTTTGCCAAAGTATCGCCCTGGCCACCAGATTGCGCAGTAGGTCGCAATGAGCGCAACGATCACACCTACAGGAGGTAGTGTTTGATGAATCATCGTTGCAGCTATTGCAGTTGCTGCTCCAAAGAAGAGTGAAAATAGAATCTTCATTTAGAGTGCAATACCTGCCAAGAGATCTGTTTCGTGGCCCTGCGCATCAAAGGGTTCACTCTTGGATCCCTTGACGAGTGTGTAGTACTCAAATCCCCATACCTGAAGTCCTAAATTATTGGAGAGAGCAAAGAATGGGCCATCGACTTCGATTTGAGTTGCGTGTGCTCGCATCGCATCCATCTTCTGATTGACATAAGCATTTCCATCAATGCGAGCGTGAACAAATGAATCATCCTTTGCAAAGGGCAGATCATCTGCGCTCTCCGCCCCCATAAAGTCAGAGCCAATCTTCTTCATGGCATCGATACCTTCTTGGATGACAGATTTAGGCATGACATTCCAGTAAATTTTCGGGATATCCCATGATGACTTTTCAGATGCTGCCATGGCAACGCGATGAGCTTGAATATGATCAGGATGGCCATAACCACCAAATTCATCATAAGTAATCAAAATATGTGGCTTTACCTGATCAATAACCTTCACTAAATGCTGAGTTGCCTCATCAAAATCTGCGTTCCAGAAAGTATCAGGGCGATTATTCGGTTCAGTTCCCATCATTCCGCTATCGCGGTATTTGATAACACCTTCGCCTAAGAAGCGATGGTCGGTGATTCCTAGCGCCTTCATGGCAGCTGCAAGTTCTTCTACGCGATGGTCGCCGAGAGAATCACTGTGATGTGCAGCAAGATGTGCCAGGTCTGGCACAAGTACTTCGCCTTCTTCACCTCGGGTGCATGTCACCAGAGTTACATCGGCGCCAAGAGCTGCATACATCGCCATCGTGCTTCCGTTGTTGATGGTCTCGTCATCTGGATGAGCGTGTACGAGAAGTAAACGATAGCCCTTATAGGAATTTTTCATTAGTAGACCGGAAGCGATGTATCGATTTGCTTGGCCCATGCAATTACTCCACCTGCAACATGTGATGCGCCAGCAAAACCAGCACCTTTCAGGATCGCTAAACATTCTGCAGAGCGAACTCCGCTCTTGCAGTGTAGAACGATGGGTTTATCTTGTGGCAGAGTTGCAAGAACACTGCCATCGATAAATCCTTGCTTTGGAATCAAATGAGCAGTCGGAATACTGACAATTTCATACTCGCTCGGCTCGCGGACATCGATGAGATAGAAATCTTCTTTGGAATCTATCTTTGACTTTAGCTCTTGCACAGTAATCGTTGACCCTGCACTTGCTGCTTGTGCCGCATCCGAAAGAGTTCCGCAGAATGCTTCATAATCAGGGAGTAAATCTTTCTGGGTTGCCTTCTCGCTGCAGAGTGGGCAATTGGGATCTTTACGCACCTTAATCTTTCGGAATGTCATATCCAAGGCGTCATAAACCATAAGCGAACCGATGAGCGGCTCACCAATTCCGGTCAGAACTTTGATCGCTTCTGTGGTTTGGATTGAGCCAATCGTTGCGCAGAGAACTCCCAGTACGCCGCCTTCGGCGCAACTTGGAACCATTCCGGGAGGTGGTGGTTCAGGATAGAGACAGCGATAGCAAGGACCGTACTCTGCCCAGAAAACGCTTGCTTGACCATCGAAGCGATAGATGGATCCCCACACATATGGTTTCTTTAATAAGACACATGCATCATTGACAAGATAGCGAGTTGCAAAATTATCTGTTCCGTCAACGATGATGTCATACTGAGAAAAAATCTCCATAACATTTGAATTATCTAATCGAGTCTCATGCAAAATAACATTGACATACGGGTTGATCTCAGCAATCTTCTCTTTCGCACTCAACGCCTTACTTTTACCAATATCTGATTGACCATGAATTATCTGACGTTGTAAATTCGATTCATCGACAGTATCGAATTCGACGATACCGAGTGTTCCGACACCTGCTGCTGCTAAGTACATCAGCGCTGGAGAACCTAAACCACCTGCTCCTACACAGAGAACTTTTGCATTCATCAACCGCTGCTGTCCGGCCATCGCTACATCAGGGATGATCAAGTGGCGGCTATATCGGCGCACTTCATCTACTGTCAGAGCAGGTCCTGGCGTTACGAGCGGAGGGGTCTTCATAACGTCAATTCTGCCGTACTGTGCCTTTCGTGGCTAATTCAGTACGATTCTCGCAATGAGTACAGAAACTGCATCTGCAAGCAATTCGCGTTCAGATAAATCACGACTACCACGTGATGAGCGACGCGCAATTCTGCTCGCTGCTGCTCTCGAAGTTTTCACAGCTGCCGGTTATCACTCTGCTGCTATGGATGAAATTGCAGACCGCGCCAATGTCAGTAAGCCAGTTTTGTACCAGCACTTCCCATCGAAGCTAGATCTCTACCTTGCGGTCCTAGATCTTCATATTGATTCGCTGGTCTACGAAATTCAAAAGGCAATTTCTTCTACCCCCGATAACGAACGACGCGTACATGTCACCATCGAGGCTTACTTCAACTTTATTGAAAATGAAGGTGAAGCATTTCGCCTTCTCTTTGAGAGCGATATGAGCGTTGAACCTCAAGTGCGTGAAAGACTTAACCGCATGACATATGACTGCGCTGCAGCAGTATCTGGAGTGATTTCAAATGACACTGGCCTTCCCAAAGAAGCAGCCATGATGCTTGGAGTCGGATTGATCGGTTATGTACAAGTCACCGCACGCCATTGGCTCGAACGAGATAGCAAACTCACACGTCAGCAGGCGATGGAGCTCGTTGAAAACCTCATGTGGCGAGGAATATCTGGATTTCCCCGTACTGACTCTTAGCGAATAAGATAGGTACATGAGTTCAAAGAAATCTGAAAAGGCATCAAAAGTTCGTATCTCAATTACCAATGTTGGAAGTGAACTCTCATTTGATTGTCCTTCAACCCCAGCTGAAATCAAGAGCGCTGTAACAGCAGCTCTTTCAGCTCACACCCCATTAACTCTTCAAGATGTACAGGGACACGAGATCATCGTTCCTGCGGACAAGATTGGTTATGTCGAAATTGGCGAGCCAGCCGAACGCCGCGTCGGTTTCGGCGTTGTGTAAGTGACGCTGACTTTCGCAGACCTTCCTCTCCGTAAGGAAACAATTGCAGCACTTGCCGAACATGGCTTTACATCACCTTTCCCTATTCAAGAGATGGTCATGCCGATTGCTCTTGCAGATGGCGATGTCATCGGCCAAGCTAAAACTGGTACTGGTAAGACACTTGCCTTTGGTATTCCTGTCATTGAAAGAGTCATCGCTCCCAATGATGCAGATTGGGCGCAACTACCTAATCAAGGTAAGCCCCAGGTACTTGTAGTTGTTCCAACGCGCGAACTCTGTGTACAAGTCACGAAAGATATTGAAGAGCTCTCCTTTAACCGCGGAATTCGCACACTCGCTGTCTACGGTGGTCGAGCATTCGAGCCACAAATTGAAGCTCTGCAAAACGGTGTTGAAATCGTTGTCGGAACTCCTGGCCGCCTTCTCGATCTCTATCGCCAAGGACAGCTCACACTCAAATTTGTTTCTCGCGTAGTACTCGATGAAGCAGATGAGATGCTCGATCTTGGCTTCTTACCAGATGTAGAAAAGATATTTACGAGCACTCCTGCTAGACAACAAACAATGCTCTTTTCAGCGACAATGCCTGGCGACATCATCGCTCTTGCTCGTCGATTCATGAATCAGCCAGTACATATCCGTACTCAAGATAATGAAGATGAAGGCGCAGTTGTATCTCGCATCGAACAATTTGTAGTGCGCGCACATGCGATGGATAAGATTGAAATGTTGGCACGTATTCTTCAAGCTAATGGTCGTGGCCCCACAATCGTTTTCTGCCGAACAAAGCGCACAGCGCAGAAGACTTCAGACGATCTTGCAGAACGCGGTTTCCGCGCAGCAACAATTCATGGAGATCTCGGTCAATCTGCTCGCGAAAAGGCGCTCAATGACTTTAAAGCCGGCAAATCAGATGTATTGATTGCAACTGATGTTGCAGCGCGCGGTATCGATATTGATGGAATTACCCACGTTATTAACTATCAATGCCCAGAAGATGAGAAGACTTACGTACACCGCATTGGTCGTACTGCACGTGCAGGTGCACACGGAATCGCCGTTACCTTTGTCGATTGGGATGACCTTGCTCGTTGGAAGATGATTGATACCGCCCTCGTTCTGGGTCTACCCGAACCAGTTGAAACATATTCATCATCTGAGCACCTCTTTGAAATGCTCAATATTCCTGCAGGATCAACTGGTCGTATGACAAAACAGAGAGCGCCTCAGGTAGATAGGGTCGAGAGGGCTGATAAGCCTGCGAAGGCCAAGAGCGAAGCGCCACAGAAATCTGCAGAACCGCGTGTTAAACGCGAACGTACTCGCACTAAGCGAATCACAAGTTAACTTGCAGCAAATGCCTTAATCGCATTTGCCAACATCTGTACAGCAATCGCTGCAAGTAAGAGTCCTGCAATACTCGCTAATAAAGTAACGCCAGATTCCTTAATAATTGTGACAATCTTTGTAGAGGCCATCAGTACGGTGCCAATGATGATGTGCACGGCCAAAATGGCGATGGCAAGTCCAAGAATCTGGGCATGAGTATCTGCCTTCTGAACATAGATCATCGTTGCAACGATTGCCCCAGGACCTGCCAACAGCGGAGTCCCGAGTGGGACCATTCCGATGTTGTTGCTCGAACTTTCTGTACCAGCGTTCTTATTTCCAGTTAAGAGCTGAAGCGCGACATAGAGAAGCAGTAATCCACCGGCAGCTTGTAGCGCTTCGATGGAGACATTCATGTAATTAAGAATTAAACGTCCAAAGATTGCAAAAGTTGCAATAACAAAGAGTGAAACGCCTGCTGCTTGCCAGGCAAGACGCACGCGTTCACGCTGTGGTTTATCTCCGACTAAACCTAAAAAGATTGGAGTCGCACCAGGCGGATCCATGATGACAAAGAGAGTGACAAAGGCTTGAGTCGCAAAGGTAACTGCTCCTAATGTATTCACTTCGTGACAACCCTTCGCTGATTCGCTTCTGACTCTAACCGAAGCCATTCTGTCTTATCGGTGACATTTTCTGCTAACTCATTGAGCTTTCCAGTGCCGTGATAATCACTTGCACCAGTTATAACGAGGTTGAGTTCGCGGGCAATTGCGCTCAGAGATGCTTGTTCTTCTGCGCTTTGGTCTCGATGGTGGACTTCGATTCCATTAAGGCCTGCTTCTACAAGATCTGCGAAGGAAGATGCATCAAGTATGTGTCCGCGGCGAGATGCAAATGGGTGAGCAATCACCGCTACTCCCCCTGCACTGCGAATCGCTTTAATGGCATCGCTGGGGGTAGGGGCAGCGTGAGTGACGTAATACTTTGAACCGTTATTGAGAAGATCAAGAAATGCTTCATCGCGAGAGGCGACAACTCCATTTGCAACAAGCGCATCGGCAAGATGGGGGCGGCCAACGGTAGCTCCGTCAGGCATAGCCTTATAGACATCATCAAGTGAAATCTGAACTCCATCTGCTTGAAGTAGCTCAACCATTTTTCGCATACGAGGAATGCGAGTATCGCGAGAATCGGCGAGGAGTTGTTGTATCGCTTGGTCTTCTCCATCAAAGAGGAGCCCCAACATATGCACGCTAATTCCATCCAGGGTAAGACAAGAAATTTCAGCACCTAATACCAATTCAATCTGAGGTTGAATTGCAGTTATTGCTTCATTCCATCCCGCTGTTGAATCATGATCTGTAATAGCAAGAGTGGTGACGCCTGCAGCTAACGCCTTCTTGACCAGAGCAAAGGGTGTATCTGTTCCATCACTGCAGGTCGTATGAGTATGTAGGTCAATCATTCTTCAGTCATCACAATCTGAGGACGGGTACGTAGTACAACAAGAATACATCCGAGAAGAATGAGAATTACTCCAGGGATAATAGTCAGTGTTGGTTGTTTACCTACTTTAAAGATGAGAGAAAGTAGCGCTGCAACTGGAACTTCGAAGAAAACAATCATGGACACAACAGCTGGCGAGACTCGCTTCAGCGTCAAATTAAACATCGTATGACCGAGAATCTGAGCACCGAGAATGAGCGCTAGCAAGATCAACCATTGATGAGCAACAAAATGAATTACTTCTGAGCCCGTTAACAGCGCCATCGGAAGTGCGGTCATAGCGCATACGAAATAACAGATAGTTGTGTAGGACGTTGTTTCAAGAGTTTTTTGTGCGCGCGAACCAATCAACATATATGCAGCTGCCAGTGCACCTGAGATGAGCGCTGATAGATCGCCGAGAAATGAACGCCTGTCGAGGCGTAGATCGATTCCGGTAACAAGGAGAACTCCTGCAAAACTAATGAGCATTCCAAACCATGCCTTCGTTGGAATATGTCCGCCGGTAAGTTTGACAAATAGAGCTGCAAAAATTGGTTGGGTTGCAACAATTGCAGTTCCTGCAGTCACACTTGTCATCCGCATGGATATAAAGAATCCAACGAAGTGCACTGCGAGCACCACGCCTGCAAGGATCGCCCACCTGACTCCGGTGCGATGTAATCTGTGGCGAAGTGCAAAGGGAAGCGTGACGAGTGAGCCGCCAAGATTTCTCCAGAAGATCAAGGTCGGGACAGGCATCGAGCTGATTGCAATCAATGGACCAGATGAACCAATACCGAATATTCCAATAATCAAGCGAATGAGGTCGGGTCTTGCAGGCAGTTCCGTGTGATTATCAACGGTTCTATTCTGCGGCGAGGACATTAGGCAAACCTAGCCGATAGCCCACGCGTTACTCTTATCCCATGAGCGGAAATAACATCAATCGCATATTTCTCGCCCGTCTTGCAGGCACTGCGGTCTTTGACCCAAATGGAGATCCCGTCGGCAAGGTGCGCGATGCTGTCGCGACCCTTCGTTCTAATAATCAATCACCACGTGTTCTCGGTCTTGTTGTCGAAGTTCCATTGCGTCGACGCGTCTTTGTTCCTATTACCCGAGTAACGTCAATTGAATCCGGAACTGTTGTTATTACGGGCTTACTTAATATGCGCCGCTTTGAACCGCGCGCTGGCGAGATGCTTGTACTTGGAGATTTACTTGATCGCACAATCTCACTGGTTGAAAATAGTGAAGATGTACTTGTCGAAGATATGGCGATGGAGCAGAACCGCACCGGTGATTGGCTCATTACTCGCGTTCATATTATG
>JBAWXP010000045.1:0-8239 GCA_037143995.1 Actinomycetota bacterium | reverse complement strand
CCAACTGCCCAGGTCTGATTAGCCCTGATCAATCAAATGTGGGAATCATTCCTGCAGATATCACTAAGCGCGGACCTATCGGTCTTGTTTCAAAGTCAGGAACGCTGACCTATCAGATGATGTATGAACTTCGCGATATCGGTTTCTCAACTGCAGTTGGTATCGGTGGAGACCCAGTTATTGGAACAACTCATATCGATTGCCTCCGTGCATTCCAAGATGACCCTGACACCACAGCGATTGTGATGATTGGTGAAATCGGTGGCGATGCTGAAGAACGTGCCGCAGCATTTATCTCCGAGTATGTAACAAAGCCTGTCGTTGGCTACGTTGCAGGTTTTACCGCACCAGAAGGAAAGACCATGGGACATGCAGGTGCAATTGTCTCCGGCTCATCCGGTACAGCGCAGGCTAAGAAAGATGCTCTCGAAGCTGCTGGAGTAAAGGTTGGACAGACACCGAGTGAAACAGCGCAATTAATGCGCGATGTTTTAGGTCGCTAGTACTCACGATGCAACGCGTCCTCTCGGTCTCGTTGTCTCATGTATTTCGCGCAGCCGCTTTTCTCCTACTTCCATTTTCATTTATCGCACTGATTGCCTGGGCGACAGCCGGAAGTGCAAGTGGCAGTACAACTGATCCGATTCGTGGAGCAGTGTGGATCTGGCTCGGCGCACATCACATTCCCTTTCAATTAGCGCTGCCACCAACTGGCCTTGCTGGTTATCTCACCTATCTTCCATTGGGTGGCGTAGTACTTCCCTTCTTTGCAATTCGATCTGCATTTAGTCGTGCTGTAGATCGCTTATCTGGATATTTTCACGACATCAATGGCGTTCGGATTATCTTCTCGGCGATGTACGCACTTCTCGTCACCATTCTTGCTTTCATTAGTCGTTCAACAGCAGTAACGCCACAGTGGTACTTAGCTCCGTTCATTGCATTTGTGATATCACTACTGGCAACTATGACAGCCGGCACTAAAGTATTGCCATCGCGAGCTACTCGAATAGCTGCTCGCATAACTGCACTTATTCTTGGGGCTGGTTTCATCATTGCCTCTCTCTTGATCTTCATCAACCTCAGTCAGGTCAGAGATATCTCTATCTCTCTCGAACCTGGAATATTTGGTGGAGTACTTCTTCTCTTTCTCAATATTCTCTACCTACCCAATGCAGCCGTTGGCGTCGCTGCATATTTCTCAGGTACAGGACTTGCAGTAGGTACAGGAACTCTGGTCTCTCCACTCTGGTATCACCTTGGTCAAATTCCGGCACTTCCATTACTTGGAATACTCCCGACTGCGCGTCAGCCTTTTGCACTACTAGGAATTCTCTTCTTTATAGGGCTCGGTGTACTGCTTGCGCAATGGAGTGCGCAATATGGGCTGCAAACATTTATTCAGAGCTACATCTTTACCCTTGTTGGCTGCGTAATCCTCGCTTATTGTGCAAGTGGTTCACTTATTACTGCCGAGATGGGTGCAATGGGAGTCTCCATCTGGAAATTCGTTCTCTCGATAGCAGTTGAAATCGGAATTGGTGCCGTTGCAACTCTTGCAATAAAGAACAGAATCACGCGATGAAGCGAGTTGTCATTCTCGCATCTGGTAGCGGAACTCTTGCTCAAGCAATCATTGATGCACAGTTAGAGATAGATATCGTCGCAGTAATTTCAGATAAGAATGATGCACCTGTCTTAGAACGTGCACAGAAGGCCCATATCGAAACCTTTTCAATCCCGATGATGCCCGAGCGCACTGAATGGGATCGTGAATTAGAAACGCTACTTGCGGCGCTGATGCCAGACCTTGTCGTGAGCGCAGGATTTATGCGAATACTTTCTCAAAAAATTGCGAGCCGATTCAAAATCATCAATAGCCACCCGGCACTCTTGCCACTCTTTCCTGGCGCTCATGCGGTCCGCGACGCACTGGCTGCAGGTGCCACAGAGACTGGTACAACAATTCATTGGGTCGATGCTGGTGTAGATACTGGCGAAGTCATCGCTCAAGAGCGGGTAGAGATTCATCCGGACGATACGGAAGAGTCTCTCCATGAGCGCATTAAGATTGTCGAACGAGGTCTCATAGTTGCGACCGTAGCTTCACTAATCACCACCATGGAGAAGAAGAATGGCTAATCGCAAACCTATTCGCCGAGCACTTGTCAGCGTCTATGACAAAGATCGACTTCTCGAACTCGGTAAATGTCTTGCCGATGCTGGCGTTGAAATTCTCTCCACTGGTTCAACTGCTAAGACCCTTCAGGACGCAGGTATTGCAGTCACTGAAGTCAGTAGCTACACAGGTTTCCCAGAGATTATGGGTGGGCGCGTGAAGACGTTGCACCCGAAGATCCATTCAGGAATCTTGGCTGATCAAAATAATCCAGAACACCTCAAAGCAATTGCTGATCTTGAGATCGCACCTTTTGATCTCGTAGTCATCAATCTCTATCCCTTTGCTTCCACAATCGCCTCTGGTGCAGCTTTTGCTGAATGTATTGAACAAATTGATATTGGTGGACCTTCGATGTTACGTGGTGCTGCAAAGAATCATGGCTCAGTCGCCGTTGTCTGCAATGAATCTCAATATGACCATGTCATCGCATCAATCAAAGCCGGAGGATTCACAGACGATGAGCGCAAGCTACTGGCGCTCGAAGTCTTTCGCACTACTGCCGAATACGATCTGACTATCGCGAGCTGGCTCGGTTCAACAATCAGCCACTCCATGGAAGATCTTGATTGGCTTGGCTTAATTTGGAAGCGCGAGAATTCACTTCGATACGGAGAGAACCCACATCAGAAGGCTGCGATTTATCGTGGAGGGCCTGCAGGAATTGTGAATGCAGTGCAATCACACGGCAAAGAGATGTCCTTTAATAATTACACTGATGCAGATGCGGCTTGGCGTGCAGCACTTGATCACTCCGAACCATGCGTTGCCATTATCAAACATGCTAACCCTTGTGGTGTAGCGGTGGGTTCGGATATCGCTGATGCTTATGCAAAGGCACATGCCTGTGACCCAGTGTCAGCATTCGGTGGAGTTGTTGCAGCAAATAGAAAAGTCACTGTTGCAATGGCCGAACCACTTTCACAAATCTTTACTGAAGTGATTATCGCCCCAGAGTATGAACCTGCAGCACTTGAAATTTTAATGAAGAAACCATCGATTCGAATTCTTACATGTTCGCAGATGCGTATCTCACCGCTTGAAATTCGTCCTGTATCTGGGGGAGTTCTCGTGCAAGAGACAGATCTGATTGCAGCTGATGGCGATGATCCAAAGAATTGGAAGCAGGTAACAGGTTCACCCGTTTCGTTAGACATGATGAAAGATCTTGCATTTGCATGGCGATCAGTTCGCGCAGTAAAGAGCAATGCAATATTGCTAGCAAAAGATGGCGCAGCAGTGGGAATTGGAATGGGTCAAGTCAACCGCGTTGACTCGGCCCGCCTTGCAGTAGATCGCGCCGGAGATCGAGTTTCTGGAAGTGTTGCTGCATCAGATGCTTTCTTCCCATTTGCCGATGGCCTTGAAATCCTCACAGCAGCAGGGGTCACGGCAATCGTCCAGCCTGGCGGAAGCGTGCGTGATGAAGAAGTAATCGCGGCAGCTACCAAGGCAGGCGTAGCGATGTTCTTTACCGGCACTCGACATTTCTCACACGCATAAGTAAAGCCAATACAATTCACAGATGAGCGCGCAGATATTAGATGGCAAGGCACTTGCGGCATCCATCAAAAGAGATCTCGCCACTCGCACCACCGCGCTCAAGGCAAAGGGAATCACACCAGGACTTGGAACAGTCCTCGTTGGCGATGACGCTGGCTCGCACTCCTATGTTGCAGGCAAGCATCGTGATTGTCACGAAGTTGGTATCAACTCCATTCGCGTTGATTTACCAGCATCTGCAACACAGGCAGATGTACTTGCAGCTATTAAAGATCTCAACGCTGCACCCGAGTGCACTGGGTATATCGTGCAGTTGCCACTTCCCAATGGAATCAATACTCAGGTAATTCTTGAGGCAATAGATCCTGCAAAGGATGCAGATGGGTTACATCCATTCAATTTAGGCAGACTTGTTGCAGGATATGAAGCGCCACTTCCATGTACTCCTCGCGGAATCGTCGAGCTGATTAACCATTACAAGATTCCATTGTCAGGTGCCGAAGTCGTTGTCATCGGTCGCGGGTTAACAGTTGGGCGACCACTTGGGCTTCTCTTAACACGTAAGCAAGAAAATGCCACAGTAACTCTTACTCACACGGGTACAAAAGATTTAGTAGCGCATACCAAGCGCGCAGATATCGTGATTGCGGCAATCGGCAAAGCTCACTTCCTCACAGCTGAGATGATCAAGCCGGGAGCCACAGTTCTCGATGTTGGAATTTCTCGAACAGGCGCTGGCTTGCTCGGTGATGTTGATCCTGGCGTTATGAACGTTGCATCTTTTGTAGCTCCAATGCCTGGCGGCGTCGGTCCCATGACTCGCGCCATGTTGCTGACGAATGTGGTCGATGCATGCGAGCGATAACAGCCCTACAGATTCGCGCGGCGTACATCGCTATTTCACTTGGCGTTCTCATCGGTATTGCAGGGTTTGTCCGCATCGGCGCACTGTTGATTTCAGCAGGCACTGGTGTGATTGCCCTCTCTCAATGGAGCTCGCGCAGGATTGAGCGCTACCTCCCGCTAGTGATTGCAATTGTGCTCTTTGGTCTGGCGCTTGCGCTTCCCAAGGGGTTGTAGAGTTCTCTCGACGTCAAGATACATATAAAGGAATACGACCATGGCTAAGAAAGTTACCGTTGTAGGTGCAGGTTTCTACGGTTCAACCACCGCTCTTCGTCTAGCTGAATACAACATCTTCGATGAAGTTGTATTGACAGATATTGTCGAAGGAAAGCCAGAAGGTTTGGCGCTCGATATGAACCAATCGCGTTCCATCGAAGGATTCGAAACCAGAATCACAGGTGCAACCACAACCGCCGAAGGCGCTGGATATGAAAAGACCGCTAACTCTGATGTCGTTGTTATTACCGCTGGCCTTCCACGCAAGCCAGGTATGAGCCGTATGGATTTGATCGGCGTCAATGCAGGAATCGTTCGTGGAGTCGCTGAAAATATTGCAAAGCACTCACCTCATGCAGTCATCATCGTGGTCTCAAATCCACTCGATGAGATGACAGCTCTTGCTCAGCTCGCTACTAACTTTCCAAAGAATCGCGTGATGGGTCAGGCAGGAATGCTCGATACTGCGCGCTTTACCAACTTTGTTGCCGAAAAACTTGGAGTAAAAGTTGGATCAGTCAAGACTCTTACCCTTGGGTCGCACGGTGACACCATGGTTCCAGTCCCAAGTCGTTGCACAGTCGATGGCGTTCCTCTCTCAGATAAATTGTCACAAGCTGAGATTGACGAACTCGTTGATCGCACACGCAATGGTGGCGCTGAAGTTGTTGCACTTCTGAAGACAGGTTCTGCGTACTACGCACCATCTGCGGCAGCTGCTCGCATGGCAAAGGCGGTTATTGAAGATTCAGGTGCAGTGATGCCAGTGTGTGCATGGGTCGATGGCGAATATGGAATTTCAGGTGTCTATCTTGGCGTTGAAGCTGAAATCGGCAAATCAGGTATTCGTAAAGTTGTTGAAAGCAAGCTCACCGATGCAGAAGTTGCATCGCTCAAGGCAGCTGCTGAAGCAGTCCGCGCAAAGCAAGCAGATGTAAAGGATATGTAACGATGGAAAAGATTAAAGTGACAGGAACGGTTGTCGAACTAGACGGCGATGAGATGACGCGCATTATCTGGCAGTTCATCAAGGATTCATTGATCCTTCCTTACCTTGATGTGAATCTCGAGTATTACGACCTCGGTATGGAACACCGCGATGCCACCGATGATCAAGTCACAATCGATTCAGCTAAAGCTATTCAGAAGCATGGCGTTGGAATCAAGTGCGCAACTATTACTCCAGATGAAGCGCGCGTGAAGGAATTCGGTCTCAAGAAGATGTGGAAATCTCCTAACGGAACTATCCGCAACATCCTTGGCGGCGTGATCTTCCGCGAACCAATCATCATTAGCAACGTTCCACGTTTGGTTCCTCACTGGACGAAGCCAATCGTCATTGGTCGTCATGCATTTGGTGATCAATACCGCGCGACAGATTTCAAGGTTCCAGGTGCTGGAAAGCTCACCCTTTCCTTCGTTCCTGAAGACGGCTCAGCCCCACAAGAGTTTGAAGTCTTTAACTTCGAATCATCAGGTGTGGCAATGGCGATGTATAACGTTGATGCTTCCATTCGCGACTTTGCCCGCGCATCTCTTAACTACGGACTACTGCGCAAGTTCCCTGTCTATCTCTCAACGAAGAACACAATCCTCAAGGCATATGACGGCCGCTTTAAAGATATCTTCGAAGAGATTTATCAAGCAGAATTTAAAACTCAATTTGAAGCTGCAGGAATCTGGTATGAACACCGCCTGATTGATGACATGGTCGCTATGTCACTTCGTATGGAAGGTGGCTATGTTTGGGCATGTAAGAACTACGACGGTGATGTGCAATCAGATACTGTCGCACAGGGTTACGGCTCACTTGGTTTAATGACATCCGTCTTGATGACCCCAGATGGAAAAGTTTGCGAATCAGAGGCTGCTCACGGAACAGTGACACGTCACTACCGCGATCACCAAGCTGGCAAGGCAACATCAACTAATCCCATTGCATCAATCTTTGCCTGGACGCAAGGTCTGGCACACCGTGCCAAACTCGATAACAATACTGAGCTTGCGAAGTTCTCAAAGACTCTTGAGCAAGTTTGTATTCAAACTGTCGAACAAGGAAAGATGACAAAGGATCTCGCACTTCTTATCTCAAAGGATGCGCCGTATCAAACTACGCAAGAGTTCTTAAATTCCATTGACGAAAATCTCAAGAAGGCAATGGCGTAAAAGAAGTTATGGATCAGAACCCTGGTGCAATAGCGCTTGTCGGTTCTGGCGAATATTCAGTACAGATGCAGGAGCTAGAAACGCAGCTCCTGCATCGTGCTATTTCTAGAGGAAAGAAAAATACCTTTGTGCAGATTCCGACTGCGTCATCCCACGAAGGCGATACCAGCCGCGCAAAATGGAAGAGACTAGGTCAAGAACAATCCGATCGCATTGGCAGTGAATGTATTTACCTGCCTATCCACGAACGCGAAGATGCCTTCAATCAAACTTTCGTTGATGACATTCAAGGTGCAGGGCTGGTGTATTTCTCCGGGGGAGACCCACACCGCGTCGCAGAGATTTATCGTGACTCACCAGTGTGGGACGCGATTGTTGAACAATGGCAATCAGGAACATCATTGGCAGGATGTTCAGCAGGAGCGATGGCATTTGGTGGAAGCATCATGGGTTTACGCCGTTCTCAACACAGTGCAGGTCTTGCACTTCTTCCCGATATTGAAGTGATTCCACATTACGACAAGATGCTGGGTTGGCTTCCCGATCGCGTTGCCGCATTTATTGCACAAAGCGTTTCGAAATCAACGCTCCTTGGAATTGATGAAAATACAGCGCTTGTATATACCGATGCATGGCGAAAGTATGGCCGCGGCAAGGTGCATATCTTGCGCGGCACCTTAGCTATTGAAGAATAAGAAAAGCCCCGCCGAATAATCAGCGGGGCTTAATCTTTTTTACAACTTAGTTGATGCGTTCACCTGTTGTTGAGCTAAAGAGGTGAACTGCGCCAGCAACATTTGCCACAGTCACTGTCTGACCAGGCTTAGGTGGATTCTTTGGATCCCAGCGAACGATTACTTGAACGCCTTCTTCAGAAGCATTTGCAAACTTCACATTGCTATCTGCAGGCTTTCCGTATACGAATGCATCAGAACCGAGTTCTTCAACAACTTCAACAAGAACGTGGAAGCCCTTATCTGCAGGGACCCAACCTTCTGGACGGATACCGACTGTGACTGAAGAGCCAGCAGATGCTGGGACATCGATATTGAGATCTCCGAGTTGAGCCTTTCCACCTGAAACAGGTGCAACGAGAAGGTTCATTGCTGGAGAGCCGATAAAGCCTGCAACGAAAGCATTTGCTGGCTTATCGTAAAGATTACGAGGTGTATCAACTTGCTGAAGCAAGCCATCCTTCAGAACTGCAACGCGATCGCCCATAGTCATAGCTTCAACCTGGTCGTGTGTTACATAAACAGTTGTGATTCC
>JBAWXP010000044.1:0-8244 GCA_037143995.1 Actinomycetota bacterium | reverse complement strand
CTATTTAGCAATATATCTATAAATAGATAGTGATAACCAGGACCCTAATTAATATCTATTTATCGATATTTACACGCTTAGAGAGGTTACTTGAGAGTCAATTTGTCGATAATCAATTTGGTTCGATTGAACTTTCCAAGATCAGGGTGTCGATTGTGATAGTCGTGAAAAGCGTATAAGAGCTAAATGTCTTTGTCGGCAAAACTATAAGAATATAACTGCCACATAGCTCTCATGCCAGTACGATTACCCAATGTCAGTGCGCTCCATTCGAGGAGCTACCCAGGTTGAGGCCAATTCAGCCGAGGCTATAACTGCTGCCACTCAAGAGTTGATCCTTGAAATCCTGGCGGCTAACTCATTGACTGCCGATGATGTCATCTCCGTCCTCTTCACCTCTAGCCCAGATCTGACCGCCACCTTTCCGGCGGCGGCAGCTCGCTCCTTAGGTTTTGAAAATACACCCCTCATCTGCTCGGTAGAGATCGATGTGCCGGGAGCCCTGCCTCGGACAGTTCGGGTCATGGCGCATGTGGAATCTCCACGTTCAAAGGGCGATATCGCCCATATCTACCTCCACGGAGCTAAGGCGCTTCGTCGAGATATAGCCCAATAGGCGCACAATGACCCTTTCTCACGTTCGAATCATCGGTTCTGGCCTCATCGGTACCTCGATTGGTCTCGGTCTTGCCCTCAAAGGGGTAGGCGTGACGATGGTTGATAGCGATCGGCGAGCAGAAGCCCTCGCAGGAGACTTGGTTAAGAGCCCATCGCAGGCGCCAGTAGATCTCACAATCTTTGCAACACCGCTTGGGGCCGTCAGTTCGCTCCTCGATAGTGAATTTGCCACCAACCCAGAGTCTGCATTTATAGATATAGGGTCTGTAAAGTCTAAAGTTAAGGTTGAGGTATTAACTTCATCTCTTCCAGCTGCTCGCTTTCTTCCCACACACCCGATGGCCGGTCGCGAGATGGGTGGAGCCGAATCAGCTCGAGCAGATCTCTTCCAAGGAAGAGCCTGGATTGTCGATAGCCAGGGCGTCGATAGCGATGTGCGAGCCTTGGCCATCGAGCTCATTGAGATTCTCGGAGCCCATCTGGTGGATCTAGATTCATCTGAGCATGACAAGGCTGTGGCTCTGATCTCCCATCTTCCGCAATTGGTCTCATCCCTTCTGGCTAAGCAACTCATCGGGGGAGAAGCCAATTGGCTCGAGCTAGCTGGCGCTGGCCTGCGAGATACCACGCGAATAGCCGCCTCGGATTCAAAGCTGTGGCGAGAAATCATCACCGCAAATCGAACTGCCCTAGAACCACTCTTGAAGAGACTTCACAGTGATCTGGGAACCCTCATTAGCTCACTCGAGGATGAAAGCTCTATCGCGAAATTGATTGAAGATGGCCAAGAAGGTCGTGCTCGCATTCCTGGCAAGCATGGAGGTAAGGCTCGCGAATACACATATCTTCCGATTGTGATCGAGGATAAGCCAGGTCAATTAGCGGCGCTCTTTGATGAATGCGCGAAGGCCGCGGTCAACGTTGAAGATTTATCGATTGAACATAGTCCGGGGCAATTCACGGGTTTGATCACCCTCGCGCTCTCTGAAATTGATGCTGCAAAACTATCTGAACATCTGAAATCACACGGGTGGAGCGTTCATTCGCCTCGTCAATAGCCGCGATGGATAAATGATAGGTAATTGCGAAAAGGATTAAGCAATAGAATTAGCCAACTAAAGATGGGCTGTGAAGATGATTGTTGTTGCGCTAGATGGCCCAAGCGGCTCTGGCAAATCCAGCACCTCTAAAGGTATTGCGATTCGTGCAGGATGGAACTATCTCGACACTGGCGCGCTCTATCGTGCAATGACATTTCTTGCTTTATCGATAAAGAGTGAAAATCCAAAAGATATTATTGCAGCGATCATTGATTCACCGATTACATTCAATTCTAATCCGCGCGACCCGAAGGTTTTCCTCGATGGAAAAGATATTTCTCTTGAAATCCGCTCTCACGAGGTAACAGAGAAAGTATCTGTTATCAGCGCTCTGCCTGAAGTTCGCGCCGAGCTTCTTACCTTGCAACGTTCCATTATCGCTAAGGCTGAACGCGGAATCGTCGTCGAAGGTCGCGATATCGGAACAGTTGTCTGCCCTGATGCAGCGCTTAAGATCTATCTCACAGCTGATATTTCAGCGCGTGCAACACGGCGTGATGCAGAGCTAGCCGATAGCTCACATGGCGCAGAAGCTGTTGCGCAATCACTGGCGTCCCGCGATGAGATCGATTCCACCCGTGCAATTTCACCACTTGCCATGGCTTTCGACGCTGTTCCGATTGATTCAACTGAGCTGACCTTAGAAGAGACAACCGATCGCATCTGGGAACTTCTCTCACAGAGATCTCTCTTAGGCCTACCAATCGTTGCAATTCTTGGTCGTCCTAACGTCGGTAAATCGACCTTGATTAACCGCTTCATTGGCCGTCGCGAAGCAATCGTTGAAGATACACCTGGTGTGACACGAGATCGCGTGCAATACGAATGCGAATGGGGCGGTCGACGTTTCATCATTATGGATACAGGTGGTTGGGAATCCAAACCAGATGGAATTTCAATTCAAGTAAGCGCTAGCGCCGAACTTGCAATGGGCGAAGCCGATGTTTTGTGTTTCGTCGTAGATGCACAAGTTGGTGCACTCGATGAAGATGACATTCTTGTGCAAGAACTTCGCAAAGCAAAGAAGCCAACGATTCTCGTTGCCAATAAAGTTGATGGCGATAATGATGAATCAGATGCGCACGCCTTGTGGAATATTGGTTTAGGTGAACCACATTTTGTCTCTGCATTGCATGGTCGCGGTAGCGGAGATTTACTTGATGCCATTGTCAAGGAGCTCCCTGAAGTAGGTGCGGCCCAAGTTCAAGATGGATATCGACGTATTGCGCTGATTGGTCGTCCTAATGTTGGAAAATCGAGTCTGCTCAATGCGCTAGCTGGCGAGAGCCGTGCGATCGTAGATTCTGTCGCCGGAACAACACGAGATCCGGTTGATGAACTCATTGAATTCGGCGGAAGCATCTGGAGATTTGTAGACACTGCAGGTCTTAAAAAGCGCGCCAATCAGGCGAGCGGAACTGATTACTATGCAACGCTTCGTACCCAAACTGCGCTCGAACGCTGCGAATGTGCCGTCGTTGTTCTGGATGCATCTGTACCTATCTCTGAACAAGATCTACGCGTCATCACCATGGTGGAAGAAGCTGGCAAGGCGATGGTAATTGTCATGAATAAGTGGGATCTGGTCGATGAAGATCGACGTACCCAATTAGATAAAGAGATTGAACGACATCTTGACCAAGTTGAGTGGGCGCAGATTGTTAATGTCGCAGCGATGACTGGCTGGCACCGTGATCGATTGGCACCGGCACTTCGTACTGCAATCGATTCGTGGGAACGACGTGTCCCGACATCAAAACTGAACTCATTCCTTGGCGCGCTCATCGGAGCGACGCCACCACCCGTTCGTGGTGGAAAGCAGCCGAAGGTTTACTACGCGACCCAAGCGGGAATTGCGCCACCGAAATTCGTTGTCTTCTCATCTGGCTGGATTGAAGCTTCATATCGTAGATTTATCGAACGACGACTTCGCGAGGAGTTCAAATTCCCTGGAACTCCAGTGCAGGTCGCGATTCGTGTAAAGGAACGAGATAAGGAGCAGTAGGTGTTAACAATTCCTAATGCTTTAACCTTTCTGCGCTTTCTTGGTATCCCACTCTTTATCTATCTCGCCCTGAGCAAGCACGCTGATGGATGGGCAATAGCAACACTGGCAATTGGGGGAGCCACCGATTACTTCGATGGAAAGCTGGCACGAGCCCTCAATCAAGAGTCACGTTTCGGCGAGATCGCAGATCCAACAATTGATCGCCTCTACATCGTTGCGGTACTCATCGTTCTCTACATTCGCCATGCAATTCCATTGTGGTTGATTGCAATTCTTCTAGCGCGAGATATCTTCATGGCAGTTCTAGCCCTTATTCTGCAGGTCAAGGGATTTCCTCCTCTGACTGTGACTTATCTTGGGAAAGCTGCCACATTCAATCTTCTCTACGCCTTCCCGTTCTTGCTCTTGGCTCTGGCCGATAGTTGGGTCGGAACAGTCGCTTATATTCTGGGCTGGGCTTTTGCAGTATGGGGCGTGACGTTGTATCTGGGAACTGCCTTCGGGTATTTCCGTACAGCCGTGAAGACCATTACAGTTCGACCACACATCATCGAGGGATAGCAGGAGCGAGCAATGTCGAATATTCCAGCAGAGTTGCAGTACACCAAGGAACACGAGTGGGTTGCATCTACCTCGACTGATCTTCGCATTCGAATGGGTATCACTGACTATGCGCAAGGCGCCCTAGGTGACATCGTGTATGTACAGATGCCTAAAGTTGGTGAATCTGTTAGCGCCGATAAGGTCTGCGGTGAAGTGGAATCAACGAAGAGCGTCTCAGAGATTTTTGCACCTGTTACCGGAAAAGTCGTGGCCGTCAATGAAGAGTTGGTCAACGCCCCAGAACTCATTAACTCTGACCCATATGGTGCAGGTTGGTTGATTGAAATCGAAGTGCCATCAACGCCTTCTGGCTTGCTCTCGGCCACCGAATATGGAGCAATTACAGCGTAAATCCCCGCTTGATTTATCGTTTCATTCTCTCTAGTGTCACCCTTAAGTTGACGTCCAAAGTCGAGGGGCGCACGTAATGCAAGGGGGAGCGCAATGGCTAAGCCAGATTCAGATCGCGAACTCACCAGCACGTTGCACCTCGGTCTACGTTCAGTTGTAGGCAATTCCCCAGCCGATCTGATCCAGGGCCTCATCGAGCAAGCATCTCCAGCAGAACGCGCAATCATCGAGAGCGCACTAGCTAGTGATGGAAATTCTGCAATGGTCTTTATCCATCGCGGCCCGCAAAAAGGTGCACGTTTCTTAGTGACTTCAGAAGGCGCAACCATCGGTCGCGCCACAGAGAGCGCAATTTTTCTCGACGATGTCACCGTTTCTCGTAAACACGCATCAATTACAAAGACTGGAAATGGTTTTACCTTTAAGGACTCTGGAAGCCTCAACGGTTCCTATGTAAATAATGAATCAGTGTCGGAGAAGATTTTATCTTCAGGTGACGAGATTCAAATTGGCAAATTTCATCTGCTCTTTATCGGCAGCCACACAGTAGGGGAGAAGTGAATTGAGCGTTCCAGCACGAGCTTATTTAAGTATTGGTGAGGTCCTCACCAAACTGCGTGGGGATTTTTCCGATATAACAATCTCAAAGATTCGCTTCCTCGAATCCGAGGGACTTATCGAGCCACAGCGAACACCGTCGGGTTATCGCAAATTCACAACAACAGATTTGGACCGCCTTCGCTATGTATTACTAGCCCAGCGCGATCAGTACCTTCCACTCAAAGTTATTAAAGAGAATCTTGATGCTCTCGATCGTGGACTTCAGCCAGCAACACAAGGCGGGGTTGCATCACCTCGACCACTTATCGGCCTTGCAACAATCGATGGTGAGTTCGCACCGGCCGCATTCGCAGAACAATCCGAGATGCGTCTATCTCGTGATGAGCTTCTTAAGGCATCAGGCCTCGACGATAGCCAGCTCGTCGAGCTCGAGTCATTTGGTCTCATTACGATTCGTGGACGACATTACGATAGCGATTCACTCTCAGTCGCAAAGGCTGTTGCCGAAATGGCTGGATTCGGAATCGAACCGCGCCACCTTCGCTCATTTAAATCAGCGGCAGATCGTGAGATTGGTTTGATTGAACAAGTCATCACGCCATTTACACGCCAGAAGAGCTCTGAGGCTAAAGCTCGGGCAGAGGAAGTACAGAAGGAGATTGCATCTCTCTCAGTTCGACTTCATGCAGCCCTTGTCCGCGGCGGACTCAACCGTCCTCGCTAATAGAATTGTCTAGATTCCTTACATGTTGGTTCAGGTAGAAGTCGTCGGCGTTCGTATCGAGATGCCCTCTAACCAACAGATCGTGCTACTCAAAGAGTTGGATGGAACCCGCTTCCTTCCGATCTGGGTAGGAGCCGTCGAGGCGACTGCTATTGCATTTGCGCAACAAGGCCTCGAGGCACAACGCCCATTGACGCACGATCTCATCCGCGATCTCCTAGACCGATTAGACACAGCACTGACAAGTGTCCATATCACCGAGATCAGAGATGGCGTCTTCTATGCAGAACTTCTAATGCGCAACTCCTCGGGTGCGATTGAGGCTCTCTCGGTCCGTCCATCTGATGCGATCGCAGTTGCGCTACGAACCAAGAGCAACATCATGGTCAATAGCCAGATGCTCGATGAAGTTGGAATCGATATCCCAGAGCAGATGGGTACGGAAGTCTCGGCCTCTGGGGATCAAGAGCTTGAAGCTTTCCGAGAGTTCCTCGATGGCATCAACCCAGAAGATTTCGCAGGGTAGACGTAGAAGCCTCAACCTCAAGTAGAGGTTTTGTTCGTGTCGGTCTCCTATAACAAGGGGTTCCAGGCGTAACCTTTATCCAACCCCACTACGTGAAAGCGAGCCCCCTCTCGTGACTGAAGAACAATTTGAAGTTGGCTATCGCGGCGCTACTGCATGCTCTGCGGCCGGAATTTCTTATCGTCAATTAGATTATTGGGCACGTACTGGTCTGGTCGAACCTTCCATCAGAACTGCATCTGGTTCTGGAAGCGCGCGTCTATATGGCTTCCGTGACATTCTCGTTCTGAAAGTTGTGAAGCGTCTACTTGATGCAGGTGTATCACTGCAAAATATTCGTACAGCTGTCAATCATCTACGTAACCGTGGTGTTGTAGAACTCGAGAGCATCACCCTCATGAGCGATGGCGCATCTATCTACGAGTGCGCAAGCGCCGATGAGATCGTCGATCTACTCGCAGGAGGTCAAGGAGTCTTTGGAATTGCTGTTGGCCGAGTGTGGCACGAGGTCGAAGGATCACTTGCAACGCTTCAAGGTGAAGTCAATGGTGAGGTCGTCGGTGGTGAAAATAACGACGAACTCTCTCAACGTCGGAAGGCGAAAGGCGCCTAACTCTCATATATTTCCTCCCCTAGGGCGCACAGGCGCTTATCGTTGTAGGGGAGTGGTTGTGGCTAACTATCAAGGCTTTGAAGATCGCCATATAGGGCCGTCGGCTTCCGATGAGGCTGAGATGCTCCAACTTCTGGGTTACTCCGATATCAAAAAATTTATCGCAGAGGTAGTTCCTGCAAATATTCAGATAGAGAAAACCCTCGATACCGTTCTCGAAGCTGCTCAGAGTGAAGTAGAAGTCATCGCAGAACTGCGCACTATTGCGCAGAAGAACGAAGTATTTACATCACTCATTGGCGGTGGTTACTACGGCACGATTACACCGCCAGTTATTAAACGAAATGTTTTAGAAAATCCAGCGTGGTACACGGCATATACGCCATATCAACCTGAAATTTCACAAGGACGTTTAGAAGCCCTCTTTGCATTCCAAACAGTTATCTGCGATATGACTGCGCTTTCACTCTCCAATGCATCGATGCTCGATGAATCAACAGCTGCCGCCGAGGCGATGACTCTTGCACGTCGTACCTCGAAGACAAGTGATGATGCAGTCTTTCTCATAGAAGAACATGTACATCCTCAAACCAAAGCTGTCGTCGCAACACGTGCGAAGCCACTTGGGATCACTGTGGTTGAAGTAGATGCCGGGCACCTAGCGCGCGATGGTTATAACGGCGAATTCTTTGGATTACTTCTGCAATACCCTGATGCAACAGGTGAGATTCTCGATTACTCAGCGGTGACAACGTTTGCGCATTCACGAGATGCACTTGTTATCGCAGCAACTGATCTACTTGCCTTGACCCTGATTACTCCACCAGGGGAGTGGGGGGCAGATATTGCAGTTGGTACATCACAACGCTTCGGTGTACCTATGGGCTTTGGCGGTCCGCATGCAGGTTTCATGGCTGTGCGAGAAGGACTTGAGCGATCACTTCCTGGACGTCTTGTAGGCCAGAGTATCGATTCGCACGGCAATCCAGCTTTTCGTTTAGCGCTTCAAACACGCGAACAACATATTCGTCGCGATAAGGCCACAAGTAATATCTGCACTGCACAAGTTCTGCTCGCGAATATGAGCGCCTTCTATGCAATGTGGCACGGACCTGTTGGTTTGCGACTTATCGCAGAGAG